>JAFAGU010000235.1 GCA_019237595.1 Betaproteobacteria bacterium
AGCTCAACATCGAGGCCTATCCGAATCCTGCGCCGGTCATCATCGAGATCACCGCGCAGGCGCCGGGCCTGTCCGCCGAGGACATGGAACGCTACTACACGGTTCCCATGGAAATAGGTTTGGCGTCCACTCCTGGCGTGGACGTCATCCGCTCGACATCTTTCTACGGCCTGTCCTTCGTTCGCGTGATGTTCCAGTACGGAGTCGATTACTTCTTCGCGTACACGCAGGCGGTAAACAGCCTCCAACAGAACCTCAACCTGCCGAACAACGTCCAGCCGACCATCCAGGGATCCAGCCTGGTGGGGGAAATCTACCGCTACGAGCTCGTGGCACCTCCTCACTTCGGTCTCACGAACCTCCGCACCATCCAGGACTGGGTCGTGCAGCGCCGGCTCCTGACGATTCCCGGCGTGGTGCAGGTCGTCACGTGGGGAGGCACGACCAAGGCCTACAACGTGGAGGTCGATCTCCACAAGCTCGATGGCTACAACATCACGCTGCCGCAAGTGCTGACCGCCATCGGAAACGCGAACATCAACGTCGGCGGACGGACCATCAACGTCGGCCAGCAGTCCGTCAATATCCGCGGCGTGGGCCTCATCCGCAACATCGAGGACATCGAGAACATCGTGCTCAACGCCCAGGCGGGCGGTGTTCCGGTGATGGTCAAGGACGTGGGCAACGTATCGCTCGGCTTTTTGCCGCGGCTCGGCAAGGCGGGGCGCGACGAGGATGACGACGTGGTTACGGGCATCGTCATCATGCGCCGCACCGAGCAAACGAAGGTGATGGTGGAGCGGGTGAAGGCGGCGATCGAGAAGCTGAACGGCGACGGCACGCTGCCCGCCGGTGTGAAGCTCGTGCCGTTCTATGACCGATCGACGCTTGTGCACGTGACGACTCACACGGTGCTGCACAACCTCGTCTTTGGCATCGTGCTCGTGTTTCTCATCCAATGGATATTCCTGGGCGACCTTCGCAGCGCCATCATCGTCGGGGCGAATATCCCGTTCGCGCTGCTCTTCAGCGTCATCATCCTGTACCTCCGCGGCGAATCCGCGAACCTCCTTTCCGTAGGCGCCGTCGACTTCGGCATCATCGTCGACTCCTGCGTCATCCTGGTCGAGAACGTCTTCCGCAATCTCCAGTCGAGGCCGCAAGAGCAGGCACAGCTCCTTCAGGCGTATCTCGTGCGCGAGCAGGACCGCGGCTGGAACGAGCGGCTGAGAATGATCTTCGCCAGCTCCCTCCAGGTGAACCGGGCGGTGCTCTTTTCCACGCTGATTACCGTCGCCGCATTCGTCCCCCTGTTCACGATGCAGGGCGTCGAGGGGCAGATCTTCAACCCGATGGCGCGCACGTACGCGTACGCCCTCGCCGGCGCGCTTCTCGCGACGTTCACCGTGACGCCCGCGCTCGCTTCGTTCCTCCTGCCCGCCCAGGTGCGCGAAACCGAAACGTTCATTGTGCGGAGGCTGCGCGCGGCTTACGAACCGCTCCTGCGCTGGGTGCTGAGCCATCGGCGCATTACCGTGGCGGCGGGTGCCGGCTTCGTCGCCTTGGCTGCCGTCGCGGCGATTCGCCTGGGCGGCGAATTCCTGCCCACGCTCGAAGAGGGCAACCTTTGGATCCGCGCCACCATGCCCCCGACGATTTCCCTGGAGGCCGGGGAGCCCTTCGTCGAGCGCATGCGCCAGATCCTGCGCCAGCACCCGGAGGTCATCACCGTCGTGTCGCAGCACGGGAGGCCCGACGATGGCTCCGACGCTGCGGGCTTTTACAACGCGGAGCTCTTTGCGCCACTGAAGCCCATGTCCGAATGGCCCCGCGGGTCGACCAAGGAGAAGCTCATCGGCGACATTCAGAAGGAGTTCTCCGACGAGTTCACCGGCATCACTTTCAACTTCTCGCAGTACATCCAGGACAACGTGCAGGAGCAGCTCTCGGGCGTGAAGGGGGCCAACTCCGTCAAGATCATCGGCCCGGACCTCGCTACGCTGGAGCACCTCGCGAACGAAGTGCTGGCCATCATGGACGACGTGCCCGGCGTCGCGGACCTCGGAGTGTTCCGCGTGCTCGGGCAGCCCAACCTGAACGTTTCAGTCGACCGCGCCAGGGCGGCGCGATATGGCCTCAATGCGGGAGACATCAACAACGTCATCCAGACCGCGCTGGGCGGAACGGAGGCCACGGTCGTCCTTGACGGGGAGCGGCGCTTCTCGCTGGTGGTGCGCGTGGCCGCGCAGTATCGCGACCGTCTGGAGGCGGTCCGCAACATTCGCGTGGGTTATCAGACAGCGTCCGGGGGCAACGCCTATATCCCGCTCGCGGAGCTCGCGACCATCTCGCTCGATACGGGGGCGTCCTATATTTATCGGGAGCTCAATCAGCGCTATATCCCGATCAAGTTCAGCACTCGCGGCCGCGACCTCGCCAGCACGGTCGCCGACGCGCAATCACGCATCGAGCAGAAGGTGAAACTTCCCCAGGGCTATCGCATCGAGTGGTCGGGGGAGTTCGGCGCGCTCCAGCAGGCCATCAAGCGGCTCGAGATCATCGTGCCCGTCACCTTGCTCATCATCATGCTGCTGCTCTACGGCCTGTTCAATTCTGTCCTCGATTCGTTGCTCGCATTGACTGGAATACCATTTGCCATCGCCGGAGGTCTGCTCACCCTCTACGCGACGGGGCTGGATTTCAGCATTTCGGCGGCGATCGGATTCGTATCGCTCTTCGGGATTTCGGTCATGAACGGAATCCTGCTGGTGACCTACTACAACGAGGTCCGCGGCTGGGGGGGGCGAAATCCGACGGAGGCGATGTACCACGCGGCGTCGCAGCGCATGCGACCGATGCTCATGACGGCGCTGTCCGCGTGCATCGGTCTCCTGCCAGCGGCGATCTCCACGGGAATCGGCGCACAAGTCCAGCGCCCGCTCGCCACCGTCGTGGTCGGGGGCCTGTTCATCGGTCCGATCATGTTGCTTCTCGTGGTGCCGGCGTTGTGCCTGATGTTCCTGCGCCGGCGCAGCGTCGAGGAGGCGCGGGACGCCGCGAACTCCGAGGGCATGCAATGAGGCGAGCGTGCCTGCTCCTGCTGATGGTTTCGGCCTGCGCGGCGCTCGCCGCCGCACCGGCGAAGAAAGGACCGGCGCCCGGCACGCCAGCCCGCCAGAAATCGAACCCGGGTGCCGTGGACGGCACGACGCTCCGCAAGCCACCCGCGAGCGTGAATGGCACCGAACGCCGGACGCCGGACGGTTCCATCAGCGGCGGAACGATGGGATCGAAAAAATGACGCTCATTCGCCCGCTGGCAAGAGCATTGGCCTGCCTCGCAGGAATCCTGGCCGCCGCCGGGTGTGCCGTCGGTCCCGATTTCAGGCGCCCGGAGCCGCCGAAGGTCGAGCGCTATACGAGAGAGCCGCTACCGTCGAAGACCGCCGCAACCGATACGGCAGGCGGCGAAGCCCAAGCGCTTGTCGTCGAGCGCGATCTCCCCGCGGACTGGTGGACCCTCTTTGGTTCCCGCCAGCTGAGTGAGCTTGTTGAGCGCGCGCTCAAGGCGAATCCGAATGTGCAGCAGGCGGAGGCCGCGCTGCGCCAGGCGCAGGAGCTCGTGCGTGCGCAGCAAGGCTTCTTCTTCCCGACCGTCACGGGCAACTACGCGCGAACCCGCGCGAAGGATTCAGGAACGCTCAGTCCTGCGCTGGCGAGCGCAGACTCGCCTTACACATTGCACACGGCCCAGCTTGCCGTCGCATATTCTCCGGACGTTTTCGGTGGCCTGCGCCGGCAGGTCGAGTCGCTGCAAGGTCAGGCTGAAGCGCAGCGCTTCCAGCTCGAGGCGGCTTACCTCAGCCTCGCTTCAAACGTCGTCGCGGCGGCCGTCCAGGAAGCAAGCCTGCGTGCGCAGGTCGCGGCGGCGCGCGACATCGTGGCGGCGCTCGGCAAGTCGCTCGAGATCTTGCGGCGCCAGCTCGCCGTCGGCTTCGTCGCCGGGATCGACGTGGCGGCGCAGGAGTCCGCGCTTGCGCAGGCGGAGCAGGCGGTGCCGCCGCTTCTGAAGCAACTGGAGCAGACGCGCAATCAGCTCGCCGTCCTCACCGGACGCTTTCCGGCCGAGAACGCCGGCGAGGTGTTCGAGCTGGCGGATCTGCACCTTCCGGTCGAGCTTCCGGTCTCGCTGCCCTCGCGCTTGGTCGAGCAGCGCCCCGATGTGCGTGCTGCCGAGGCCCTCCTGCATTCCGCGAGTGCCGACATCGGCGTGGCGACCGCCAACATGCTTCCCCAGTTCACCATCAATGCGACCTACGGCGGGGTGGCGACCAATTTCAGCCAGATGTTCGCGAACGGCAACCCGTTCTGGACCGTCGCCGTGGGCGCGAGCCAGACGATCTTCGCGGGCGGCACGCTGCTCGCGAGGAAGCGCGCCGCCGAGGCGGCCTACGACGCTGCGGCGGCCCAATATCGCGCGACCGTTCTCGCGGCGTTCCAGAATGTCGCCGACGCGCTCTATGCGCTCCAGGCCGATGCGGAGGCCTTGTCTGCCGCGGTCAAATCCGAGCAGGCGGCGCGAAGGACCCTCGACCTTGTCATCAAGCAGCTCCAGGTGGGACAGGTCAACTACCTGGCCCTCCTCACGGCACAGCAGGCCTACCAGCAGGCGGTCATCAACCTCGCCCAGGCGAGGGCGGCGCGCTACGCCGACACGGCGGCGCTTTTCCAGGCGTTGGGCGGCGGGTGGTGGAATCGAACCGAGGCGGCCCAAAAAGCGCTGTCCGCAAATCCATAAGCTAGGATTCCGAATGCAGGGAGGAGAGCATGCGCATCCTGATCGTCGAAGATGACCCATCGCTGGCTTCGGGGCTTGCCCGTATCCTCGAGGCCGAGGGCTACGCCGTGGACGTCACCTCGCGCGGCGAGCAGGCCGTGGAAGCCGCCCGGCAGGAGCGCTTCGACCTCGTGATCCTCGACATCGGCCTCCCGGGCATCGACGGCTTCGAAGTGCTGCGGCGCCTGCGGGGTGCGGAATACCGCATGCCGGTGCTGGTGCTCACCGCGCGCGACACCGTCGGCGACCGCGTGCATGGGCTCGACCTGGGCGCCGACGACTACATGGCCAAGCCCTTCGCGATGCCCGAGCTCGCAGCGCGCGTGCGCGCGCTCATCCGCCGCTCCCAGGCCCAGACCGGGCCCCGCATCACGCACGGGCCGCTCACGCTCGACACGGTCGCCCGCCGCGCCTACCTCATCGGCGAGCCGCTCGACCTCGCGGCGCGCGAGTGGGCGGTGCTGGAGGTCCTGCTCGGCAAGGTGGAGAAGATCGTCTCCAAGGAAGCGATCATCCAGGCCGTGGCGGGCTGGGACGAGGAGCTCTCGCCGAACGCCATCGAGGTGTACATCTCGCGCCTGCGCGCCAAGCTCGAGCGCGCCGGCGTGAAGATCCGCACCGTGCGCGGCTTCGGCTACATGCTCGAGGAATTCAAGCAGAGCTAGGCGTGCAGGCGGCTCCCGTCCATCTCGCCGGGGGCGAGCACGCCTGCCTCCTCGTGCACGGGCTCGCCGGCTCGCCCCTCGAGGTGCGGTTCATCGGCAAGCTCCTGCAGCGGGCCGGCTTCTCGGTCTACATCCCGGTCATTCCTGGCGACAGCATGGGGAGCGAGCCGCTTCCCTGGCAGCGCTGGCGCGACGAGATCGCGCGCATCTTCGCCGACCTGCGTGCCCGGCACGACACGGTGAGCGTGGGAGGCCTTTCCTCGGGCGCGACGCTCGCCCTCACGCTCGCCGAGACCGTTCCCGGCATCCAGGCGCTCGCGCTCTGGGCCGTGACGCTCTACTACGACGGTTGGGCGATCCCTTGGTACCGCTCGCTCTTCGAGCCCGCCTATCGCCTCGGCTTCGGCCGCTTCTACGGCTACAGGGAGGCGGAGCCCTACGGGCTGAAGAACGAGCGCTGGCGCGCCCGCGTGGCGGAGGCGATGCGCGCGCACAAGGCTTCGACCGCGGGCCCGGCGCTCATTCCCTCCGATTTCCTCTTCCAGTCCATCCTCATGGGCCGCTATGCGGTGAGCCATCTCCATCGCGTGACGTGCGACACGGTGGTGCTGCACGCGGCGGACGACGAGACGGCCAGCCCGCGAAACGCCGACGAGGTGTTCGCCGGCATCCGCTCGGTGCACAAGCGGCGCCTCATGCTCGGCGACAGCTACCACATCATCACGATGGACAACGAACGCGACCTCGTGGCGAGGGAGACGATCCGATTCTTCCAGCAGAGCATCCTGCGCGTGCGGCCGCAGCTTCCGCTCGCGCTCGTCTCGAGCGCGCGCGCGCTCCTTCGCCTGCAGCGGCGCCGGGCCGCGCGGGGAGGCTGAGTGCCGTTCACCACCATCGTCCCGCGCATCCGCCTGCGCAACGCGCGCGCGTGGGCTCCGCGCGGCCCGGTGCGCTGGTTCATCGCCCTGGCAGCGCTTGTCGCCGCGTTCCTCGTCCGGCTCGCTCTCCAGGAAGAGCTGGGACCCCGGTTCCCGCTCGTGACGTTCACTGTCGCGACCCTCTTCATCCACTTCTTCTACGGCCTGGGGCCGGCGCTGCTCGTTGCGCTGGGCGGCCTGCCGATCGCGGTCTATGTCTTCGTGCCGCCGTATTTCGAGCTGGACCTGCCCGACGCGGAAGACCTTTTCCTCATCCTTTACTACACGTCCAGCACGGCGCTCTTTATGGTCCTGATCCAGTACCTGCGCCGCGCGCAGTACCAGTCGGTCCTCCTCGCGGAGATCGCGGAGTCGCGGCAATTGATGCTGATGGATTCCGAGGCGGACCGCGCCGCCCTCGAGGCCGAGGTGCAATCGCGCGACTACTGAGTTTGCGGCGCGCCCGAGCTAGCGCTCGCGCTGCCAGACCTGGGTGCGGCCGAAGATAGGCAGCCCGATGTAGCCGCGCACCTCTAGCTTTCGCCCGCCCTCGACGAGGCGCACGGTGCAGCGGTACACCTTCCCATCGTCCGGATCGAGGATCTCGCCCGACCAGCCGTCGGCCTCGGGGCGAAGGTCCTGCATGATCGTGAGCCCGACCACGGGGCGGTTCTTCAGCTCGCCGGGACAAAGCTCGCAGAGCGGATTCGGGCTTTCCGCCGGGGGCGAGAACACCGCCTCCACCGTAGCGCGGTAGCGGCCTTGGGATTCCACGATGCGCACGAGCCCGTCGGCCTGGCCGGTGCGGTCGCTGAAGGTCTTCCACAGTCCGGCCGGCGTCGGCGCCTGGGAGCGCGCCGCAGCCGCGATGAGGAAGAGAAGGAGCCACGCCGCCAGCCGCATGGGCGGTAAGACTATCATCGCGGCCATGTCCGACCGTAGCCTTCGCGCGCATCTCCTGAGGCTGCTGCTCCTGCCCATCGCCGGAGTGCTCGCCGTCGGGGCGGTCGCGGCGTACTACCTCGCGCTCGAGCCGGCGACCGACGCACACGATGCCTCGCTCGTGGACGCCGGCATCGCGCTCGGCGAGCGGATCCGCACGAGCGGCGGCGTCACCACCGTGGACCTGCCCTTCGCCGCGGAGCAGGTTCTGCGCACGGATCCGTACGACAAGGTCTTCTACGCCGTCCGCGACCCCCAGGGCCATGTGATCGCCGGCGACGCTGGCATTCCGCTCCCCGACGGCGTGCCGCTGCCAAGGGAAGGGACGGTGTTCTACGACGCGGTGTATGGAGGCGCGAAGATTCGCGCCGCGAGCTACCGTACTCACTGCGGCGATGCGCTCTGCACGATCACCGTGGCGGAGACCACCCAGAAGCGCAACCGCCTCGTGCGCCAGATCCTCATCGGCAGCGTCCTGCCGCAGGCTCTCCTTGCGACACTCACCCTCGTCATCGTCTGGTTCGGCGTCGCGCGCGGCCTTGCGCCGCTCGAGCGCCTTTCGCAGGACATACGGCGGCGCTCCGCGGAGGACCTGAGCCCTGTCGCGGCAGCGCGCGTTCCCGAGGAAACGCGCCCGCTCATCCAGGCGCTGAACGACCAGCTCGAGCGGCTTGCCGCCCTGCACCGGAACCAGCAGCGCTTCCTCGCCAATGCGGCGCACCAGCTGCGCACGCCGCTCGCCGGGTTGCAGGCCCACGCGGAGCTCGCGCTCGCTCAGCCGCTTCCCGAGGCGGCGCGAGCCCAGGTCGACCAGGTCCATAGCGCTACGGTGCGCACCGCGCGCCTCGCGAATCAGCTGCTCGCGCTCGCCCGCGCCGAGTCCGGCATGCGCCCGGACCTGCGCGCCGACCTCGACCTGCGCACGCTCGCCGAAAGCGCGGCCGACGAATGGGTGCACCGCGCGCTGGGCCGGGACCTCGACCTCGGCCTCGAGCTCTCGCCCGCCCTGGTGCGCGGGGATGCGCTGCTCCTCAGCGAGGCGATCGGTAACCTCGTGCACAACGCCCTCGAGTACGTCCCGCGCGGCGGGCACGTCACCGTGCGTACCGGCGTGCGCGGCGAGCGGGCCTTCGTCGAAGTCGAGGATGACGGGCCGGGAATCCCGCCCGCGGAGCGCTCGCGGGTCACCGAGCGTTTCTACCGCATGCCGGGAACTTCGGGCACGGGGAGCGGTCTGGGGCTTGCGATCGTAAGCGAGATCGCCGCGGCGCACGAAGCGTCGATGCAGATCGACTCGGGTGCCGGCGGCCGCGGCTGCCGGGTTGAGATAAGATTTCCCGATCCGCGGACGCCGCAGGCAGGCAAGACATGGACAGCGTAGACATGGAAGTGCTCCGCAGCGCGGAGCAATGGCGCAAGGCAGGCCGGCGCGTCGCGCTCGGCACGATCGTGAAGACCTGGGGGTCGGCGCCGCGGCCGGTCGGCGCCATGGTCGCGATCCGCGATGACGGGCAGGTGGTCGGCTCCGTCTCGGGCGGCTGCGTCGAGGACGACCTGATCGAAAAGACGCGGACGAAGATCCTGGCAGCCGCGCGTCCCCAGCTCATCACGTACGGAGTCACCAACGAGGAGGCGACGCGGTGGGGGCTCCCCTGCGGCGGCACGCTGCAGCTCGTCGTCGAGCCGGTGAGCGATGCGAGCGGCCTCGCGGAGTTGCTGAAGAGAATTGAAGCCCAGCAGCTCGTCAAGCGCCACCTCGACATGAAGACGGGAGAGGCGAGGCTCGAGCCCGGGCGCTGGCAGGACGTCCTCGAGTTCGATGGGGCCATGCTCTCGAGCGTGCACGGCCCGCGCTGGCGGCTCGTGCTGATCGGCGCCGGGCAGCTCACGCGCTACCTCGCCGAGATGGCGCACATGCTGGACTACGGCGTGACGGTGATCGACCCGCGCGAGGAATACGCGAACGGCTGGGACTTGGCGAGCGTGCCGCTCCTTCGTGGCATGCCCGACGACCTCGTGCGCGAGATGAATCTCGACGGGCACAGCGCCCTCGTGGCGCTCACGCACGATCCCAAGCTCGACGACCTCGCGCTCATGGAGGCGCTCAAGTCGGCGGCGTTCTACGTCGGCGCCATCGGCTCGAAGAAGAACAACGACGCGCGGCGCGAGAGGCTGAAGGAATTCGACGTGTCGGCGGAGGAAATCGCGCGCTTGCGCGGGCCGGTCGGCCTCTACATCGGCTCGAAGACGCCGCCCGAGATTGCGGTCGCGATCCTTGCCGAGATGACCGCAGTGCGCCACGGCGTCGCCGAACCGACGTGGGCGGCGAAGCCCGAGCGTCGCTTCGATCCTTCGGCCTGTGAAGTGAAGACCCCTTGAGCGAGCCGGTCGGGCTGCTGCTCGCAGCCGGCTCGGCGAAGCGCTTCGGTTCCGACAAGCTCCTGCATCGCCTGCCGCACGGCGTGCCGATCGCCATCCAGGCGGCGCGCCAGTTGGCGACCGAAGTCGCCTCGATCGTCGCTGTGGTGTCCCCCGGCTCGGGAATCGCCCGGGAGCTGAAGGACGAAGGCTGCCGCATCGTCGTCTGCGAGAAGTCTTCCGAGGGAATGGGCGCGAGCCTCGCGTGCGCGGCTCGCGCGGCCGGCAAGGCCGCGGGCTACCTCGTCGCCCTCGCCGACATGCCCTTCGTGCGCCGGTCCTCGATCGCCGCGGTGAGGGAAGCCCTCGAGAAAGGTGCGCCGCTCGCGGCGCCGTTCTTCCGCGGGCGGCGCGGCCATCCCGTCGGTTTTGGTCCTGCGCTCTACGCAGAGCTGATCCTGCTCGGAGGCGACGAAGGCGCGAAAAGCGTCCTCGCCAGGCATGAGGACGAGCTCGTGAAGATTCCCCTTGGCGATCCGGGCGTCGTGCGCGACATCGACCGGCCCGAGGACCTGATGCCGCCGCTCGTGGTCTAGGCGCACGCCGGGCGCGGGCCTGCACATCTAGCGCTTGAGTGCCCGGTCTCCCGCGGGGCCATATCTAGGGGGTACGGTAAAATCGCCCCATGCTCGCCCCCGACCTCCTCGCGCAATCCGATCCTGACGTCTGGAACGCCATCCGGCAAGAGAACCAGCGCCAGGAAGACCACGTCGAGCTGATCGCCTCGGAAAACTACGTGAGCCGCGCGGTGCTCGCCGCGCAGGGAAGCCAGCTCACGAACAAGTACGCGGAGGGCTACCCGGGCAAGCGCTACTACGGCGGCTGCGAGTTCGTCGATATCGCCGAGACGATCGCGATCGAGCGGGCAAAGAAGCTCTTCGGCGCGCCATGGGCGAACGTGCAGCCCCATTCCGGCTCGCAGGCAAACCAGGCGGTCTATACCGCCGCGCTGCAGCCCGGCGACGCGATCATGGGCCTCTCGCTTGCGATGGGCGGCCACCTCACCCACGGGTCGCCGGTCAACCTCTCCGGCAAGCTCTACCGCGTCGTCTCCTATTCCTTGAACCAGAGGGAGGAAATCGACTACGACGCCGCGGAGAAGCTCGCGATGGCGGAAAGGCCCAAGCTCATCGTGACCGGCGCCTCCGCTTATTCGCGGGTGATCGACTGGAAGCGCTTCCGAGCGATCGCGGACAAGGTCGGCGCGCTGCTCATGGCCGACATCGCGCACTACGCCGGCCTGATCGCGGTCGGCCTCTATCCGTCGCCGATCGGGATCGCGCACTTCGTTACCACCACGACGCACAAGACGCTGCGCGGCCCGCGCGGCGGCATGATCTTCGGCTTGCCGGAATTCGAGAAGCCGATCAACAGCGCGATCTTCCCGGGCCTGCAGGGCGGGCCGCTGATGCACGTCATCGCGGCGAAGGCGGTCGCGCTCGGCGAAGCGCTGAAGCCGGAGTTCCGCGCCTACCAGCAGCAGGTGCTCGAGAACGCCAGGACGATGGCCGCGGTGCTGGGCGGACGCGGCCTTCGCATCGTGTCCGGCGGCACGGACAGCCACATGTTCCTCGTCGACCTTCGGCCCAAGAAGATCACCGGCAAGGACGCCGAGGCGGCGCTCGGGCGCGCGCACATGACCGTGAACAAGAACGCGATCCCCAACGATCCCGAGAAGCCGATGGTGACGAGCGGCGTGCGCATCGGGTCGCCGGCGATGACGACGCGCGGCTTCCGCAAGCCGGAAGCCGAGGTCTTGGCGAACCTCATCGCCGACGTCCTCGACAAGCCCGCCGACGAGGCGAACCTTCGGCGCGTCGCCGGCGACGTGAAGGCGCTTTGCGCCCGCTTCCCGGTCTACCGATGAGGCGCCGCGCGAGATGAAGTGCCCGTTCTGCGGCTCCGAGGACACGCAAGTGGTCGACACGCGCGCGAACCTCGAGGCGAACACGATCCGCCGCCGCAGGAAGTGCCTCGGGTGCGGCAAGCGCTTCACCACCTACGAACGGGTCGACCTCAAGATGCCGCGCCTCATCAAGAAGGACGGGAGCCGCACCGAGTTCGACCGCGACAAGCTGCTCGGCAGCATGATGGTCGCGCTGCGCAAGCGGCCGGTCGCGACCGAGGAGGTCGAGGCGTCGGTCGACCGCGTGATCGAGCGCCTTCGCTCGCTCGGCGAGCCGGAGGTGCCGACCACTCGCGTGGGCGACTTCGTCATCAAGGAGCTCGCGAAGCTCGACAAGATCGCCTATATCCGCTTTGCCTCGGTGTACCGAAGCTTCGAGTCGCCCGATGATTTCCGCGAGGCGCTCGCCGAGGTCCGCGCCGCGCCCCGCCGCCGGCGAAAGTAGATGTCGGAAGGCCGCTCCGCGTTCGGGGCATTCGACCACGCGATGATGCAGCGCGCCCTCGAGCTCGCAGCGCGCGGCCTCTACACGACCACGCCCAACCCGCGCGTTGGATGCGTGATTGCGGCGGGCGAACGGATCGCCGGCGAAGGCTGGCACGAGAAGGCAGGCGGCCCGCACGCTGAAGTCGCCGCCCTGGCGGATGCCGGGGCGAGGGCGAAAGGCGCGACCGCCTATGTGAGCCTCGAGCCCTGTAACCACGAGGGGCGCACGCCGCCGTGCACCGAGGCCCTCATCCGTGCCGGCGTGGCGGCGGTGGTCGCGGCCATTCGCGACCCCAACCCGGTTGCCGGCGGCGGAGGCGAGGCGCTCGAACGCGCCGGCGTGCGCTTCAGGCACGGGCTTCTCGCCGACGAAGCCCGTGAATTGAACATGGGGTTCATCTCCCGTGTGACGCGGGGACGGCCCTGGGTCCGGATGAAAGCGGCGGCGACGCTCGACGGTCGCACGGCGCTCGCCGACGGGAAGTCGCAATGGATCACGGGCGTCGAGGCGCGCAGGGACGCCCACCGCTGGCGCGCGAGAGCCTGCGCGCTCCTCACCGGCATCGGCACCGTCAAGGCCGACGACCCCCGGCTCACCGTGCGCGAGGTCGAGACCCCGCGCCAGCCGCTGCGCGTGGTCGTCGACAGCCGGCTCGAGATATCGCCGTCCGCGAGGGTCCTCGAAGGACCGCGCGCGCTGGTGTTCACGGCTGCCGCCGGACAATTGAGCAATGCGGAGGTCGTCCGGCTGCCGAATTCCGGCGGCAAGGTGGACTTGCCCGGCATGCTGCAGGAGCTCGGCCGCCGAGGCGTGAACGAGGTGCACGTCGAGGCAGGCTTCCGGCTGAATGGCTCGCTCGTGCGTGAGCAATGCGTGGATGAGTTCCTGCTCTACCTGAACCCGAGCCTGCTCGGCGACTCCGGCCAGGGCATCGCCGATCTTCCTGGCGTCGCCGCCCTCGGCGAGCGGTTGAAGCTCCGGCTCCTATCGACCGAGCGTGTGGGAGACGACCTGCGCCTGCTGCTTCGACCCGCGCAGGCCGCGCCGCCCGCATAGCGCGCCCGCGAGAAGATCGATCGCGACCTCCGCCGTGGCCCCGTCGGGATCGAGCCGCGGCGAGTACTCGACCAGTTCGATCGCCGCGAGGTCGGGCCGGCCTTCGAGGCAGGCGAGCGCCGCCGCGAGCGAGGCGGCAGCAAGGCCGCCCGCAACCGGAGTTCCGACGCCCGGCGCCTCGCTCGGGTTGATGA
>JAFAGU010000130.1 GCA_019237595.1 Betaproteobacteria bacterium
GCGCACGCGTCGCGGCGTGCTTCGCATGAAGCCCCTGGCGCAGATGGATGCCTCCGGCGTCGACGCCGTGCTCTTCGATCTCGACGACACGCTGAGCACGGATGGCAAGATCACCGCCGAGGCTTACGCCGCGCTGGAGAGTCTCCATCAGCAGGGATTGCGCGCAGTTTGCGTCACCGGGCGCCCTGCCGGTTGGTGCGATCACATCGCGCGCATGTGGCCCGTCGACGCCGTCATCGGCGAAAACGGCGCGTTCTACTTCTGGCACGCGCAAGGAAGGCTTCAGAGGCGATTCCACGACGCGGATGGGGTGCGCGCGGAAAAACGCACGCGTCTCTCGACGATCGCGCGGCGCATCCTCGCTGCGGTTCCCGGAAGCGCGCTCGCCTCCGACCAAGGCTACCGCGAGACCGACCTCGCGATCGACTATCGAGAGGACGTGCCGCCGCTCCCGCTCGTCGAGGCCGAACGCATCGCGCGCCTGATGAAGGATGAGGGCCTCGCGGCGAAGATCAGCTCCATCCACGTCAACGGCTGGTTCGGCGACTACGACAAGCTCGCCATGACGCGGCTCCTCTTTCGAGAGCGTTACGCGCTCCCGGAAGATCGGTTGCGGAAGCACGTGGTCTTCGTCGGCGATTCCCCGAACGACGCACCGATGTTCGCGTACTTCGATCGTTCAGTCGGCGTAGCAAACGTCGAGACCTATGGCGAGCTTCTCGCGGCTCGGCCCAAGTACGTGACGCCCTCGCCTTGCGGGCGCGGTTTCGCCGAGCTTGCTGCGACGCTCGGCCGCCAAAAATGATCTCGACGTGGCTCGTCTGGCCATGGTGGCTCGCCTATCTCGGCATCGGCTGCGCGGTCGGCTTTGCCGCGGGCCTGCTCGGTATCGGCGGCGGTGTGATCACGGTTCCCTTACTGGTTCTGGCGTTCAAGGCACAAGGCTTCCCCGAGGCGCACATCCTGCACCTCGCGCTCGGAACGTCGCTGGGCGCCATCGTGTTCACGTCGGTCTCGAGTGTTCGCGCGCACCATTCCTACGCCGCAGTGGATTGGGGGATCGCCCGCGCGATGTCGCCGGGGATCATGGCCGGCTCCTTCGCCGCGGCATTGATCGCCGGGCTCATCCCGACGCGTCCGCTCGCCATCATGTTTACGGTCCTTGCGTTCTATGCCGCGACCCAGACCTTCTTCGACCTGCGCCCGAAGTCCACCCGACCTCTGCCGGGCTGGCCTGGACTCTTCACCGCTGGCGCGACCATTGGCGCCGTATCGAGCCTCCTTTCCGCGGGAGGTGCATTCCTGTCGATTCCGTTCCTTGCTTGGTGCGGAGTGCCGCTTCGCCGGGCAATCGGCACGGCGGCCGCCAATGGATTTCCCATCGCGCTTGCCGGATCCGCCGGCTATATCCTCCAAGGCCTCCGCGCGACGCAGTTGCCACCGGGAAGCCTCGGCTTCGTCTACGTTCCGGCGCTGGCGCTGCTCGTCGCCACGAGCATGCTCACCGCGCCCCTCGGTGCCGCGCTCGCCCATCGCCTTCCGGTCAAGCGCCTGCGCATCGTCTTCGCGCTCTTTCTCTATGCCATGGCGCTGCGCATGCTGGCGGGAATCTGGTAACGGCCTGACGGCTACCTGTCGTGGCGCCGCGACAAACTAGTCGCACTGGGCCATGAAATGCATCACAGGGGTATTGGCCAGGGAGGCCTAGCATGGCAAGCAGAACAGGAGGGAGCCATGCGCATCTGGACGATGGTGATGGTCACGGCGCTCGCTGCCGGCCACGCGGCCGCATCAGCCCAGACCGGCGAGCCCGGCTACAGCGCCCCTCGCGCCGATTTCGCCGCGCTCGACCGTAACCACGATGGTTTCATCAGCCGCGTCGAGGCTAACGCGGACCGCGAGATTGCGAGGCGATTCGCCCAGTTCGACGCGGACCGGGACGGGCGGCTCTCGCAGGAAGAATACGTCCGCGCGAAGGAAGACGTAGAGAAGCAGCTCCTGCGCGACGCCGTGCTCACCGCGCGCGTGAAGGCGGCCCTCCTCGCGGAGAAGGGCATCCCGTCCTTTTCCATCGCGGTCGACAGCTATGAAGGCCGCGTCCAGCTCTCCGGCTTCGTCGCCTCGCCCGACCTCGTCTCGAAGGCCGGACGCGTCACCGCCACGGTGAGCGGCGTGCGGAGCGTCGACAACAATATCGCCGTGCGCTAGGCGGCCGGCTTCGCGCCGCCGTGCGCGGCGCGAAGCTCGTTCTTCAGTACCTTGCCCATCGTGTTGCGCGGGAGCTCCTGCAGGAACACCACGCGCTTGGGGACCTTGAAGTTCGCAAGCTTCCCCTTGACGTGCCCGATAACCTGCTGCTCGCTCAACTGCGCGCCGGGCCTCGGCACGACGGCGACCATGAGCGCCTCGCCGAAGTCGGCGTGCGGAACGCCGAAGGCCGCGCTCTCCGCGACGCCGGGCAGCTCGTCCAGCACCATCTCGATTTCCTTCGGGTAAATGTTGTAGCCGCCGGAGATGACGAGGTCCTTCTCGCGCCCGACGATCGAGAGGTAGCCATCCTCGTCGAAGCGGCCGAGGTCGCCGGTGCGGAAGAAGCCATCCGCGGTGAACTCCTCCTTGTTCCTCTCCGGCAGGCGCCAGTAGCCGGGCATCACGTTAGGCCCCTTCACCTGGATCTGGCCGATCCCTCCCGCGCCAACCGGCGCGTCTCCCGGTCCGGCGACCCGCACTTCTATGCCAGGCAGCGGAAATCCGACGGTGCCGGGCCGGCGCTCGCCCTCGTAGGGATTGGACGTATTCATCCCGGTCTCGGTCATGCCGTAGCGCTCCAGGATGGTATGGCCCGTGCGCGCATGGAATTCCCTCAGGGTGTCCGCCGCGAGAGGCGCGGAGCCGGAAACGAAGAGCCGCATGCCGCTGCACATGTCGGCGTCGAACTCCGGCTCTCCGAGCAGCCGGACATAGTAGGTGGGAACGCCCATGAACACGGTCGAGCGCGGGAGCAGGCGCATCACGGGCCCGGCGTCGAAGCGCGGCAGCAGGAGGATGCGGCTCGCGTTCAGGAGCGCAGTGTGCAGGGCGACGAAGAGCCCGTGGACGTGGAAGATCGGCAGCGCATGCAGCAGCACATCGTTCGGGCGGAACTGCCAATAGGCATGCAGCGCGAGCGCATTCGAAGAAAGGTTCCGGTGCGTGAGCATGGCGCCCTTCGCCCGTCCCGTGGTGCCGGACGTATAGACGATGCACGCGAGATCGCTCGCCGCGCTCGTCACGGTGGAGAAGCTCGTGGATTGGCTGCGCGCGTCGCCCAGCGAGAGCGTGTGCGCCACGCCCGAGAACGAGGCGCGCGACTCCGGGCGGCAGAACGCCGCGGCGGGCTCCGCGTCGTGGACGAAATGCGAGATCTCGGCCACCTGATAGGCCGTGTTAAGGGGCAAGTAGACGAAGCCCGCGCGGAGGCATCCTAGATACAGGAAGATCGCTTCCGCGCTCTTCTCCACCTGCACGGCGACGCGGTCGCCGCGCTTGAGGCCGAGCGATGCGAGGAGATTCGCGAACCGCGCGCTTTCGGCTTCGACCTCCGCATACGTAAAACGCCTGCCGTCCTCGAGCTCGAGGCACACCGAGCTCGCGGCACCTGCGAATCGCGAAGCAAGGAGCGCGTAGAGGTTCTCGTTCATGCCGGCCGGGATTGTAGCTTCCCCCATCTGTGCGCTCGCGAAACGAGTTCGCCGTGCGGCAGTGCAACGCGGGGCACGTCCCACCACGACGGAACATTTGTCGAGGGTGCCGGTTACACTTAGCACCCGGCACCATCTATAGGAGGAGGAGCCATGAAAACGACCCGCAGAAAGGTCCTGAAGGGCCTTGCGGCCGCGCCGATCGCGCTTTCAATGCCGCGCTTCGTGCGCGCAGCCGATGCGAAAGTCATCAAGATCTCGCACCAATTTCCCGGCGGCACGATCGACACGGGCGACTTTCGCGATCGCCTGACCCGAAAATTTGCCGCTGAAGTGGAGAAGCGCACCGGCGGATCGCTCAAGTTCGAGATCTACCCGGGCTCTTCGCTCATGAAGACCGTGGCGCAGTTCTCGGCGCTGCGCAAAGGCGCGCTCGACATGAGCCTCTATCCGCTTGCCTACGCGGGCGGCGAAGTCCAGGAGTTGAACATCGGCCTCATGCCCTGCATGGTGACCTCCTACGAGCAGGGATTCGCCTGGAAGAAAGCCGACATCGGGCGCGAGCTCGCGAAGCTTTTGGAGTCGAAGGGCGTCAAGTTCATCACGTGGATCTGGCAGGCGGGCGGCACCGCCTCGCGGGTCAACCCGATCGTGGTACCCGACGACGTCAAGGGCCTGAAGATCCGCGGCGGCAGCCGCGAGATGGACCTCATGCTGAAGGAGGCGGGCGGCATCATCTCGAGCGTACCTTCGAACGAGATCTATCCGGCGATGCAGACCGGCTCGCTCGACGCCGCGGTCACTTCCTCCACCAGCCTCATCTCGTTCCGCCTCGAGGAAATCTCCAAGGCGCTGACCTCCGGCCGCGGCAAGAGCTTCTGGTTCATGCTCGAGCCGCTGCTCATGTCGAAGAGCACGTTCGACGCTCTCACGCCCGCGCAGCAGAAGGCGGTCCTGGAAGTGGGCGAGGAGCTCGAGTCCTTCGCCACGTCCTCGGCGAAGGCCGACGACATGGCGGTCGCCGATGTCTATCGCAAGGTCGGCGCCAAGGTCGCCGATATGGACGATGCGACGGTGAACCGGTGGCGCCGGATCGCCGAGTCGGCGGCATGGAGCGACTTCGCGAAACGCAACGCCGAGTGCGAGCGCTACCTGAAGATGGCCAAGGCCGTCGCTTGAGCGTCCCTCCGGGGACGATGCATGCGGAGCAGGCGAGCGGCGGGGCGGAGGCCCTCGCTGCTCGCTGGCTTGCCCGGATCAATACGGCCGCCGCGGCCGTGAGCGGCGTCGCGATCGGAGCGGCGGGTTGCGTGCTCACGTGGGAGGCGACGGCCAGGTATCTTTTCAAGATTCCGAGCGATTGGCAGGACGAGGTTTCCGTATTCCTCCTCGTCGGCGCCACGTTTCTCTCGGCCGCCTGGGTGCAGGAGCGGCGGGGGCACGTCGGCATCCAGGCGCTTTCGGCCATGCTGCCGGAAAGCGCGGACCGCATGCGCCGCTTCCTGAGCGATATCGCCTCGCTCGCCTTCTGCGTTTTCTTCAGCTGGAAGTCTTGGACGCTCCTCCACGAGGCGGTGCGCGACGGGCAGATCAGCAACTCGGCGTTCGGCGCGCCGCTCTGGATTCCCTATGGCTGCATGGCGGCCGGGATGACGCTCGTTTCCCTGCAGCTCGCCGTCCAGGTCGCCACGCGCGAGGCGCTGCGGCCGCGCGCATGAAGCCGTGACGACGCTCCAGCTCGGCCTGCTCTACGGCGGGGCGACGCTCGTCATTCTCTTCTCGGGGATGCCCATCGCCTTTGCGCTGGGCACCGTGGCGACGGTGTTCATGATGATCTTCATGCCGCGCGCCTCGCTCGACAGCATCACGCAGAACGTCTACGAGGAGATGGCGAGCATCACGCTGCTCACGATTCCGCTCTTCATCCTGAAGGGCGCGGCCATCGGGAAATCGCGAGCGGGCCGGGACCTGTATTCCGCGCTCCACGTGTGGCTGCACAGGATCCCTGGCGGGCTCGGCATCGCCGTGACCCTGGCCTGCGGCCTCTTTGCCGCGATGGCCGGATCGAGCGCCGCGACCTGCTCGGCGATCGGCAGCTCTGCGATTCCCGAAATGCGCGAGCGCGGCTACTCGGCTCGCCTCTCCGCCGGCCTGGTCGCGGCGGGTGGCACGCTCGGCATCCTGTTGCCGCCTTCCATCACGCTCATCCTTTATGCCGTAGCCGCCGAGCAGTCGCTCGGGCGCCTGTTCCTCGCCGGGGTCGGTCCGGGCATCCTGCTGGTCATCATGTTTGCGGCGTACGGCATGTTCCGCTACAACCTCGAGCACCGTGCCGCGCTCGCACATGCCGCGGCCGGCGGCGAGCGAGCGCGCATCCTCCAGGTGGACCGCTATACCCTGCAGGAGCGGCTGAGGGCGATTCCCCGCGTCGCGCCGTTCCTCATCCTGCTGATCGGCGTCATGCTCGCGCTCTATGGCGGCTTCGCGACGCCTTCGGAGACCGCAGGGCTCGGCGCCGTCCTGGCGCTCGTCCTGATCGCGGTCATCTACGGCGCCTGGGGACTCTCGGACCTCAAGCCGATCTTCGCGAGCACGCTTTCCGAGTCGACGATGCTCATGGTCATCGTAGGCATGTCGCTCCTCTATTCCTACGTGATGAGCTACCTCCATATCAGCCAGAGCGCGGCCGAGTGGATCGTGTCGCTGCATCTTTCCAAGTGGGTGCTGTTCGCGGCCGTGGTGGCGCTGGTGGTGGTGCTCGGCTTCTTCCTGCCGCCGGTCAGCATCATCCTCATGACTGCCCCGATCCTGCTGCCGCCGCTGCGCGCCGAGGGCTTCGACCTGATCTGGTTCGGCGTCGTGATGTCGGTCGTGATGGAAATGGGCCTCATCCATCCGCCGGTGGGCCTCAATATTTTCGTCATCAACAAGATCGCGCCGGATATCCGCCTGGGCGAGATCGTCTGGGGTACGCTTCCCTTCGTCTTCCTCATGGCGGCGGCCGTGGTGATCCTCAGCATCTTCCCGGAGATTGCGACCGCGCTACCCGACGCGGTCATGGGCCCGCAGGTCCGCCGTGGGTGAGCTGAAGATCCGCCGGGAAGGTGCCGTCGGCTGGATCGTGCTTTCCAACCCCCACAAGCTGAGGCCCTTGAAGCGCTAGCGGCCCTTGAAATCGGGCTTGCGCTTGGCAAGGAAGGCGGCGACGCCCTCGCGGAAATCCTCGGTGTCGAAGCAGGCGTAGCTCTCGTCGCGCTCCGAGTCGGAGAGCGGTTTCGCCTCGGCGAGCCGGCGGACGAATTTCTTGTGCCAGCGCGCGGCAAGCGGCGCTCCTTCTGCGATGCGCGCCGCTGTAGCGTAGGCCTCTTGTAGGACCTTTGCGTCGTCGACCACTCGGTTCACGAGGCCCTTCTCGCACGCTTCCTGCGCGTGCCAGATGCGGCCCTCGAGGAGGATCTCGAGTGTCGCCGCGCGCCCGACGACGCGCATCATGCCTTCGAGCTCGTCGTAGGCCTCGACGAGGCCGAGGTTCTTGACCGGCACGCCGAAGCGCGACGAGCTGCCGCAAATGCGCAGGTCGGCTTGCGTCGCAACGAGCAGCCCTCCGCCCACGCAAGCGCCCTGGATCGCCGCCACCACGGGATGACGGCACGCCGCGACCTTTTTCATCGCGCCGGCCACACGCTCGCCGTAGGCCTTTGCCTGGCCGGAATTGGCGCGTTCTGTCTTGAACGCCGCGATGTCCGCGCCGGCGGCGAATGCCTTGTCTCCGGCGCCGCGAACGACGATGCAGCGAAGGGATTCGTCGCGGTCGAGCTCCGCTGCGATGTCTCCCAGGCGCTCCCACATGGCGAGCGAAAGCGCATTCATGCGCTCGGGATTGCTGAGCGTGACGGTCGCGATCGCGCCTTCGCGCGCAACGAGGACTTCACCGATCACGGCGCCTCCCGATCCCGAGGAGCCGCGCAAGCAGCGGCCAGAAGAGCAGCACAAGTGCAAGCGTCGTGATCGTGCCGACGAGCCCGTTCGACCAGAACACCCGGAGGTCGCCGCCGGAGCCGATCATCGAGAGGCGGAAGGCATCCTCGGCGCGATTCCCGAGCACGAGCGCCAGCGTGAAGGGCGCGAGCGGGATCCCGATCTTCTTGAAGACGTAGCCCACCACGCCGAAAAGGAGCATCAGCCAGATGTCGAACATCGCGTTCTGGATCGCGAAGGCGCCGATCGCGCACGAGACCACGATCATCGGCGCGATGGCGGCGAAGGGCACGCGCAGCACCGAGGCGAAGAGCGGGACGGTGGAAAGGACCATGACGAGCCCCACGACATTACCAAGGTACATCGAGGCTATCAGCCCCCATGCGAAATCCTTGTGATCGACGAAGAGCAGCGGGCCGGGGTTGAGGCCCCATACCATGAGCCCGCCCAGCAGGATCGCCGCCGTACCCGAGCCGGGAATGCCGAGCGCGAGCATCGGCAGGAGGGCGGACGTGCCCGAGGCGTGGGCCGCGGTTTCCGGCGCAAAGACGCCCTCGATGCGTCCCTTGCCGAAGCTCTCCGGATCCTTCGAAAAGCGTTTCGCGAGGTTGTAGCCCATGAACGAGGCCGCGATGGCCCCGCCCGGCGTGATGCCGAGCCAGCAGCCGATCGCCGAAGAGCGAAGGAGCGTCACCCAGTAGCGCGGCAGGTCCTTCCAGACCCCGAGCACCACCCGCAGGCTGATGCTCGCCGCATGGCCGCGCAGCGCGAGCCGCTCCTCCATCGTGACGAGGATCTCGCTGATCCCGAAAAGGCCGATGACGGCGACGAGGAAGTTGATCCCGCGATAGAGCTCCGCCCAGCCGAACGTCATGCGAAGCTGCGAGGACACGGTGTCCATGCCCACGCCGGCGAGGAGCAGTCCGAGCGACATGGAGATCACGGTCTTGTGTTTTTCCTCGCGGCCGAGCCCGACGAAGGAGCAGAACGTCAGCAGGTAGACGGCGAAGAACTCCGGCGACCCGAAGCGCAGCGCGAAGGACGCGATCCCGGGCGCAAGGAAAGTGATCAGGAGCACCGCGACGAGGGAACCAATGAAGGAGGACGTGAAGGCGGCGGTAAGCGCTTCGGCGGCGCGCCCCTGCTGCGCCATGGGATAGCCATCGAAGGTCGTCGCCACCGACCAGGCCTCGCCAGGGATGTTGAAGAGGATCGAGGTGATGGCGCCGCCGAAGAGCGCGCCCCAATAGATGCACGAGAGCATCACGATCGCGGAAGTGGGATCCATCGTGAACGTGAGCGGAAGCAGGATCGCCACGCCGTTCGGGCCGCCCAGCCCGGGCAGCACGCCGACGAAGATGCCGAGCACGAGGCCCACCATCATGAGGGCGAGGATCTTCCACGTCAGGAGGACCTTGAACCCGAAGAAGAGCAGCTCGAGCGCTTCCATGCGGCTAGCGGCCGAAGAGCGCCTCGAGCGGTCCCTTCGGCATCAGGACGTCGAAGGCGATCTCGAAGGTGACGAACATCGCCGCGGAAAAGAGGAATGCCGTGAGGAGGCATTTCCAGGCGGCGATCCGCCCAACGAAGTACATGAAGCCCGCCACGAGCAGGAAGCTCGCAACGTAGAGCCCGAGCCACTGGGTGACGAGGCAGAAAGCGAGCGTCGGGAAAAAGACCTGGGCGACGCGAGCGAGCTGCTGACGCGTGACGAACGTATCGCTCGCCTGCGTTCTCGCGATGAGCTCGCGAGCGAGACCGAAGAGACTCGCGGCGCCGAGGATTACCGAGAGGTAGAACGGGAAATAGCCCGGCCGCGGACCCGTCGGATCCCACCCGATGCCGGTGTGCCAGTTGTCGAACCCGAGCAGCGCGGCCAGCCCGAGCAGGCAGGCGTAGACCGCGATCTCGACCGAGCGGTTCGAGGCAACCGGCGAGCCGGCGTCCGCCTCGTCCTGCGAGCGCTCCATCAGTTCGCCACGAAGCCCGCTTCGGTCATCAGCCCCTTATTGAGCGCGTCGTCCTCCTCGAGGAATTTCAGCATGTCCTTCCCCGTGAGGAAGATCGGCTTCAGGGCCTGCTTCTCCATGTAGTCCTTGTATTCCGGGGTCTGCGTGACCTTGCGGAAGAGCTCGACGTAGAACGCGGTCTGCTCGGGCGTCACCTTCCCGGGCAGGAACATCGCCCTGAGCATCAGGTACTGGACGTCCACGCCCTGCTCCTTGCAGGTCGGGATGTCGTTCCACGATTGCGTGTCGGTCACCTTGCCCTTGTACTGGATGCGGTCCTTGTCGAACACGCAGAGCGGCCGGACTTGCCCCGCTCGCCAGACTTCCAGGTTCTCCGAGGGATTGTTCACGTTGGACTGCGTGTGGTTGCCGACGAGCTGGGTCGCCGCCTCGCCGCCCGACTTGAAGGGCAGGTACACGAACTTGGCGCCCGTCTTCTTCTCGAGGAAGACGGTGAGGACGTGGTCCTCGCGCTTGGAGCCCGTGCCGCCCATCTTGAAGGGCGGGTTCGCGCCTTTCGCGGCGTCGGTGAACTCCTTCACCGTCTTGTAGGGAAGCTGCGCGTTCGTCCAGAGGACGAACTCATCGAGCGCCACGACGGATACCGGGGTGAGCTCGCGCCAGTCGAAGGGGATCTTCGCCGAGAGCGGCAGCATGTAGATGAGCGAGTAGGCGATCAGCACCTTGTTCGGGTCGCCGGCGCTCGACTTCATGTACATGAGCGCCTCGCCGCCGGAAGCGCCGCCCTTGAGCGAGACGACGATCGGCTGCTTCATCAGCTTGTTCTTCTGCACGGCGAGCTGCATCATGCGCGCCATCTGGTCCGAGGCGCCGCCGGCGCCGGCTGCCACCACGATTTCGACCGGTTTCGTCGGTTCCCATGAGGCGCCAGCGCTCGCGGCGACGAAAAGCGACGAAGCGGCGGCGAGCGCCGCCATTCCACGCAACTTAAGCATCCAATCCTCCTCCTGCTGGTTTTGTCAGGCGGCCGCGCGGGCCGGTGCCTTGGCGCAGTCGGCGAGGTATTGCATCGCCGCCGCCACGCCTTCCTTCTTGACCGGAATACCCGCGAGCCCCAGCCCCATTTCGACGCCGGCAAGCGTGCCGGCGAGCGCGAGGTCGTTGAAATCGCCGAGGTGCCCAATGCGGAATACCTTTCCCGAGAGCTTTCCGAGCCCGGTGCCGAGGGACATGTCGAAAGCGTCGAGGATCACCTTGCGCACCCGGTCTGCGTCGTGCCCGGGCGGCGTCAGTACCGCAGTGAGCGAGCCCGAATACTCGCGCGGATCCGCGGCGAGCACCTCTAGGCCCCACGCTCGGACGGCGCGGCGAGTCGCTTCGCCGTGCCGCTGGT
>JAFAGU010000215.1 GCA_019237595.1 Betaproteobacteria bacterium
CTACGCTCGCCCGGAAAGCCTCGATGCCGTTGTTCTGCAGGAAGCGCGTCGTGAGTGCGGCGGTCAGCTGGTTCGCGTCGCCGAAGCGGTCGCCGCCGGCAAACCTGTTCTCGGTGAAGAGCTGCGCGAACGTGAAGTCGGCGCGGCCTGTGTCGAAGATCGGGATGTTGTCCTGGTTGTGGTAGGGCACGCGCACGTAGTAGAGCCGCGGCTCGAGGGTTTGCGTGAGGCTCTGGCCGAACCAGCTCGTGTCGCGGTCGAAGACGAGTCCGCTGTCGACGCTCATCCACGGAATGGCGGCATGGGGCGAGAGCTCCTGACCAGGCAGCGTGTTGTTCGTGAGCGAGTAGTTGACGAACCGCATGCCCGCGCGCGGAGTGAAGAACCACCCGGGCGCCAGGTGCGGCGAGGCGATGGTAGGCATGGAGGAATAGCGCGAGCCCTCCACCATCGTCGGATGCGAGAAACGGACGTATTCGAACGGCACCGAGGCATCGACGAGCCCGCCGATGTCGTTCTTCCCCGTGCTGAAATTGATCTGCGGCACACGCTGGTAGGGCGGCGTGATCGGCGCATTCGGGTCCTGCAGCGTCTGGAACTTCTGCACGCGGAACATGGAGCTGTAGCCCAGGCCCGCAAAGAGCTGCCCGCCCTTGGTGACATACGCGTCCTGCTGCAGCACGCCGATGGAGGTCTGCCGGACCTGGCTCGTGAGGTCGACGAAGTAGCGGTCGTCGGAGACCTTGTTGTAGTCGACGTTCAGCCCGAAGCCGTTCGAGAAGCTCTGCATGTGCTGCCAGGAGACGCCATAGCGCTGGCGCTGCAGCTCCGTGTCCCCTGGCATGAACTCGACCCGCGCCTCGCCGCGGAACGAGGGATTGATGTAGCGCCCTTCGTTCTTCAGCAGCAGCCCGCGCTTCGTCATGTACACCGGCGTCAACGTGTAGTCGTACTCGGGAGCGATATTCCAGTAATAAGGAATGCCGATCTCGAGGCCGCGCGTGTTGCTGTGGGCGTAATAGGGCGAGAGCAGGCCGCTCTTGCGGCTGTTCTCGAGCGGGAAAAACGCGAACGGCGCGCTGAGGACCGTGGTGTCGAAGAACTTGAGCTTCGGCTTCTTCGCCTTTCCCTCCTGCGTGTCGTAATTGAGCTCGAGCTCCTCGGCGTCGAGCTGCCAGTCATTGCGGCCGGGCTCGCAGGTCGTATAGGTGGCCCGCTTCATCAGGTAAAGATCCTTGCCCAGGAAGTTCACCTCCTCGGCATTGCCTCGCGCGATCTGGTCGCGCTGAATGAGGAAACGGGGCGTCTCGAAATTACCGGTGTCGTCGAGCGTGTTGTAGCGCAGGCGCGGCCCGAAGAAGCGGTCCACGCCGAGCTGCAGGCGCACGCCGTCGTGCGCGTCGATCCAGCCGAGCTCGCGGTTGTACTTCAGGTAGTCGCCGAAGACCGTCATGTCGCCCTGCTTGAACTCGGCGTTGCCCCGAGCGGTCATCTCGATCTCGCCGACGCCGTCGAGGCGCTCGGCATCGATCGTGGTCGGGCCCTGCTCGTCCTTCGCCGCGGCGGCAGGAGGCGGCGGAAGCGTGATCTGCGCGCGCGCCGGCGCAGCGAGCGTGGTCACCAAGGCGACGGCAAGCATCGCGAGGCGTTGCGACATGGGGCCGAGCGCGGGAGGATTTATCGTTGATGTTAGAATTTTCAATGATACACACCGCCTCCGACGCGCGCCTCGGCGCCCTCCAGGGGTGGCTCGATTCCCGCCTCGCCCACCAACCGTATACGCTCGAGCGCGCCTCGGAAGACGCGAGCTTCCGGCGCTATTTCCGCGCGCGGCTCGCCGACGGCCGCAGCTACATCGCGATGGACGCGCCGCCGGAGAAGGAAGACTGCCGGCCGTTCGTTCGCATCGCGAGGCTGCTAGCGCAGGCGGGTGTGCATGCGCCAGAGGTGCTCGCCGAAGACCTCGCCGGCGGCTTCCTCCTTCTCTCGGACCTTGGCACGCGGACGTACCTCGCCGAGCTGGATTCGAGCAGCGCGCCGCGCCTTTTCTCGGACGCGACGGATTCTCTCGTGCGCTGGCAGGCCGCGACGCGTGCAGGCGAGCTCCCGCCCTACGACGAAGCGCTGCTGCGGCGGGAGATGAATCTCTTCCCGGAGTGGTACGTCGGCCGCCACCTGAAGCTCCAGCTCGATGAGGGTCAGAAGCGCTCGCTCGAAGGCGTATTCCGCTCGCTCGTGGCGAGCGCGCTCGCACAGCCGACCGTCTACGTCCATCGCGACTACATGCCGCGGAACCTCATGGTCTGCGAGTCCAATCCGGGCGTGCTCGACTTCCAGGACGCCGTGGTCGGCCCTATTACCTACGACGTGGTTTCGCTCTTCCGCGATGCCTTCCTGAGCTGGGAAGAAGAACAAGTGCTCGACTGGACGGTTCGCTACTGGGAAAAGGCGCGCGCCGCAGGCCTGCCGGTCGACGCGGACTTCGGGGAATTCTGGCGGTCCTTCGAGTGGATGGGGTTGCAGCGCCACCTGAAGGTCCTGGGCATCTTCGCGCGCATCCGCTACCGCGACGGCAAGCCGAAGTACCTCGAGGATGCGCCGCGCTTCCTCGCCTACGCGCGCGGCGTGGCGAAGCGCTACCGCGAGCTCGCGCCGCTCGAGCGCCTCCTCGACCAGCTCGAGCGATGAAGGCCATGCTGCTGGCCGCCGGGCGCGGCGAGCGGCTGCGGCCGCTCACGAGCCGCGTGCCGAAGGCGCTCGTCGAGGCCGGCGGCAAGCCGCTCATCGCGTGGCACCTCGAGCGCCTCGCCGCCGCGGGATGTCGCGAGGCCGTCGTCAACGTCTCGCACCTCGGCGAGCAGATCATCGAGCGGCTTGGCGACGGCGGCCGCTTCGGCCTTCGCATCGAGTATTCCCGCGAAGCCGAGCCGCTCGAGACGGCCGGAGGCATCGCGGCCGCGCTACCGCTGCTCTCGGCGGAGCCCTTTCTCCTCGTGAACGCCGACGTCTATTGCGAATGCGACTTCGGGCGGCTCCTCGACTGGCGGCTGGGCGACAAGCTGGCGCACCTCCTGCTCGTCGCCAATCCCCGCCACAGGCCGCAAGGGGACTTCACGCTGCAGGAAGGGTTCGTGCGAGGCAAGGAAGCTCCCGAGAGCGTGCCGCGCTACACTTACGCAGGCATTGCCGTCGTGTCGCCTCGAATCGTGCAGGGCGTGCGGCCCGGCGACAAGGCGCCGCTCGCGCCGCTGCTCTACGCGGCGGCCGATCGCGGCCTCATGACGGGCGAGGTTTACGCGGGCCGCTGGCAGGATGTCGGCACCCTCGAGCGCCTCGCCGAGCTGAACACCTGGCTGGAATCCGCATGAAGAGCGCAGAGGACATTTCCCTTTACCGACGGCGCCGCGAGCGCCTCGCCCGCGGCATGGGCGCCGGCGTGGCGGTGCTTCCCACGGCCCCGGAGCGCGTGCGCAATCGCGACTCGCACTTCCCGTACCGCTTCGACAGCCACTTCTACTATCTCACCGGCTTTCCCGAGCCGGAAGCCGCGCTCGTCATCGTGGCGGGCGAGTCGCCGAAGACGCTTCTCTTCTGCCGCACGCGAGACGAGGAGCGCGAGATCTGGGACGGCTTTCGCTACGGGCCCGAAGCGGCGCGCGAGCGCTTCGGCGTGGACGAGGCGCATCCGATCGATACGCTCGACGAGGCGATGCCGGCGCTCCTCGAGAACCAGCCGGCGATCTTTCATCCCGTCGGCGCGGATCCCGCCTGGGACCTTCGCGTCACCGGCTGGCTGAACGCGGTGCGCGCCCGCTCGCGGGCCGGCGTATCCGCTCCCGAGCGGCTGCAGGACGTGCGGGCGCTCATCGACGCGATGCGCCTCGTCAAGGATGCGCACGAGCTCGGCCTCATGCGGCGAGCCGCGCGCATCTCGGCCGGAGCCCATCGCCGCGCCATGCAGGTCGCGCGGCCCGGCCTCTTCGAATACGAGATCGAGGCGGAGCTCCTCTATGAGTTCCGTCGCGCCGGCGCCCAGTTCCCGGCTTATTCGCCGATCGTGGCGGCTGGGGAGAATGCCTGCGTGCTGCACTACGTGGCGAACGACGCGCGGCTCGCATCGGGGGAGCTCCTGCTCATCGACGCGGGGTGCGAGCTCGACGGCTACGCCTCCGACATCACGCGCACCTTTCCGATCGACGGCCGGTTCACCGCGGCGCAGCGCGAAATCTATGAGCTCGTCCTTGCAGCGCAGCTCGCGGCGATCGGCGCCGTGCGCGCAGGGGCGGCCTGGAACGAGCCGCACGAAGCGGCGGTACGCGTGCTCGCGCAGGGATTGGTCGACTTGGGCCTCGTCCCCGGCCCGGTCGAGCAGGCCATCGAGAAGGAAACGTACAAGCGCTTCTACATGCACCGCACTGGCCACTGGCTCGGGCTCGACGTCCACGACGCAGGCGAATACAAGCGCGACGGCAAGTGGCGCACGCTCGAGCCCGGCATGGTGCTCACCGTCGAGCCCGGGCTCTACCTTCGCGCGGCGGACGACCTGCCGGAGCGCTTCCGCGACATCGGCGTGCGCATCGAGGACGATGTCCTCGTGACGCCGGCGGGACCGGAGGTGCTGAGCGCGGAGGCCGCGAAGTCGGTCGCGGACATCGAGGCGCTGATGCGCGATGCACGAGCCGGACGGTAGCGGCGCCATCCTCGTCCGCGGAGCCGGGCCGGTGGGCTGCACCGCCGCGCTCGCGCTTTCCGCATGCGGATTTCGCGTCGCGCTCGAAGGCGGGAGGACGGCGCCGGCCGGTTTCAGGCCGCTCGCCCTTTCCTATGCGAGTCGCCTCATCCTCGAACGGGTCGGCGCCTGGGAGGAACTCCGCCCGACGCCTATCGAGACCGTGCTCGTATCGCAGAAGGGCGGCTTCGGACGAACGCGCCTGGAGAGCGTCGACGCCGGCGTGCCGGCGCTCGGCTACGTCGTCGATTACGCCGCCGTCGCGGCGGTGCTGCACGGCGCGATCGAGCGCGCGGGTATTGCGGGCGCCTTTGCGCAGGCGCCGGCGTGCGTGGTGCATGCAGAGGGTAGCGACGCTTCCATGCCGGAGAAACGCTATGCGCAGGACGCCGTCGTCGCTTGCGTCGACGTTGCGCCGGCCTCCGGAACGATCGCGCACGAGCGCTTCACGCCCGAAGGGCCCCTCGCGCTCCTGCCTTACGGCGGAAAATATGCGCTCGTGTGGAGCATGTCCCCCGAGCGTGCCGCGTATTTCGCCAGCTGCCCGGAAGACGCGTTCCTCGCCGGCCTTGCCGCAACCGGCGGGCGAGCCATCGGCCATCCGCGCGCGGTCTCGTCGCGCTCCGTCCAGCCGCTCGCCTTGCGCGTGCGCGAAAGCCGCGTGGCCGACCGGCAGGTGTACATCGGCAACGCAGCGCAGGCCCTTCACCCGGTCGCCGGCCAGGGCCTGAACCTCGGCCTGCGCGATGCCTGGGACTTGGCGCAGATCTTGCGCGGAGCGCGTGACCCCGGCGACGCGCGCCTCCTGCGCCGCTTCGCCTTCGAGCGCAGCCTCGATGCATCGTCCCTCGTGCGCGTGACGGATTTCCTGGCGGGCGCATTCGTCGGTTCGAGCCGCGCCGCGCGCGCCGCGCGAGGGATCGGGCTCGCGTTGATGGACGTGCTCCCCGGCCCGCGACGTTTTTTTGCGCGACGCATGGTCTTCGGCGCATCCGCTCTGCCCTGAGCTCGCAAAAGCGGATAGAATCCGCTTCCCTCATTTTCGTTCGTGCGAGCGCAGCCGCGGCAATGAGAATTGGAGCGCATGTCCTGCGCACTGGATTGTTCGTCGCTCCGATGGCCGGGATCACCGACCGGCCTTTCCGCCGGCTCGCCCGACGCTATGGCGCCGGCCTCGCAGTCTCCGAGATGATTTCCTCGCGGCCGGAGCTCCGCGACTCGCGCAAGAGCCGCCTTCGCCGCGATCACGCCGGGGAACCGGGCCCCATCTCGGTGCAGATCGCCGGCGCGGATCCGCAAATGCTCGCGGAAGCGGCGCGCTTCAACGTAGACCAGGGCGCGGACATCATCGACATCAATATGGGATGCCCGGCCAAGAAGGTCTGCAATGTCAGCGCCGGCTCCGCGCTCCTCGAGAACGAGGCGCTCGTCGGCGGCATCCTCGATGCCGTGACCAAAGCGGTCGCGGTTCCTGTCACGCTCAAGATCCGCACCGGCCCGCGGCCGGAAAACCGCAACGCGCTGCGGATCGCGCGTATCGCAGAATCGGCGGGCATCCGCGCGCTTGCGATCCATGGCCGCACTAGAGCGTGCGCGTTCGAGGGCGTGGCGGAATACGAGACCATCGCCCAGGTCAAGGCTTCCGTGCGCCTGCCGATCATCGCCAACGGCGACATCCGCAGCGGCGCCGACGCGCGACGGGTGCTGGAGGCCACGGGCGCGGACGGCATCATGATCGGGCGGGCGGCGCAGGGCCGGCCGTGGCTCTTCCGCGAGATCGCGCATTACCTGGAGACGGGCGAGACGCCCCTCCCGCCGTCTCTTGAAGAGATCGGATTGGTCCTGGAGGAGCAGCTCGCCGGCCTCTACGAGCTCTATGGCGCGGAGCAAGGTGCGCGTGTCGCGCGCAAGCACATCGGCTGGACGCTGAGCGATCTGCCGCGCGGCGAGGAATTCCGCCGAGCAGCGAACGCGATCGTCGACCCGTCGGAGCAGCTCCGCGCAGTGCGGGCGTTCTTTGCGCGCGCGGCGAACGACGAGCCGGCGCGGCAGGAGAAACTGGCGGCATGACGCGCAGCAACGAGCTCGCCGAATGCGTGAAGCGCTCCCTGGAGCGCTACTTCAAGGACATGGACGGCGAAAAGCCGACCTCCATCCACGAGATGGTGCTGAAGAACGTCGAGAAACCGATGATCGAGCTCGTGCTCGCGCGCGCGCAGGGAAACCAGACGCTCGCCGCGGAGATGCTCGGCATCAACCGCAACACGCTGCGCAAGAAAATGCAGCAGCTGCGGATCAAGGGCTGAACCGAGCGGGGGCCGGCGCCGGGTGACGAAGGTCGGCAGGGCGCTCATCAGCGTCTCGGACAAGGCCGGCGTCGTCGAGCTCGCCCGCGGGCTCTCGGCGCTCGGCATCGAGATCCTCTCCACCGGCGGCACCGCGAGGCTCCTCGAGAAGGAGGGCTTGCGCGTCGTGGAGGTTTCCGCGCACACCGGCTTCCCGGAGATGCTCGACGGCCGCGTCAAGACCCTGCATCCGAAGATCCACGGCGGGCTGCTTGCGCGCCGCGACGATCCGTCCCACGTCGAAGCCATCCGCAAGGCCGGGATCCCGCCGATCGACCTGCTCGTCGTCAACCTGTACCCGTTCCAGGCAACGGTGGCCGATCCGGATTGCCGCTTCGAGGATGCGATCGAGAACATCGACATCGGCGGCCCGGCGATGCTTCGCGCGGCGGCCAAGAACCACGGCAGCGTCGCCGTCGTCGTGGATCCGGCGGACTACGAGCGCGTGCTCGGCGAGATCAAGGCGCGCGGCGCCGTGTCGGAGCCGACCCGCTTCGAGCTCGCGCGCAAGGTTTTCGCGCACACGTCGGCGTACGACGGCGCGATCGCCAACTACCTCTTCGCGCTCGACGAGCGCAAGCAGCGCAGGGAATACCCGGATGTCCTGGCCCTGCAGTTCGTGAAGCTGCAGGACATGCGCTACGGCGAGAACCCGCACCAGAGCGCCGCGTTCTACCGCGACCAGGAACCCGTCGCAGGCAGCCTCGCGCGTTATCGCCAGCTCCAAGGCAAGGAGCTTTCGTACAACAACGTCGCCGACGCCGACGCGGCATGGGAATGCGTCAAGGCCTTCGAGGAGCCGGCCTGCGTGATCGTCAAGCATGCGAATCCGTGCGGCGTGGGCGTCGCCTCCGAGCTCACCGCCGCTTACGAAAAGGCATTCAAGACGGATTCCGTCTCCGCTTTCGGCGGCATCCTCGCCTTCAACCGCGCGCTCGATGGCCAGACCGCCCAGGCCATCTCCCGCCAGTTCGCCGAGGTGATCATCGCCCCTCGCGTGGAGCCCGCCGCGCAGGAAGCGCTCGCGAAGAAGGCGAACGTCCGCGTGCTCGAGATCCCGCTTTCCCACGATGCACAGCGCCTGGACTTCAAGCGCGTGGGCGGCGGGATCCTCGTCCAGACGACGGACCGGCACGCCCTGCTTCGCAAGGACTGCAAGGTCGTGACGAAAAAGGCGCCGACCGAGGCGCAATGGCCCGACCTCCTCTTCGCATGGAAGGTCGCGCAGCACGTGAAGTCCAACGCCATCGTCTATTGCCGGCACGGCGCCACCCTCGGTGTGGGCGCGGGACAGATGAGCAGGGTAGACAGCACGCGCATCGCCGCGATGAAAGCGAAGAGCGCCGGCCTGTCGCTCGTCGATTCCGTCGTCGCTTCCGACGCTTTCTTTCCCTTTCGCGACGGGCTCGACGTCGTGGTCGAGGCTGGCGCGAGCGCCGTCATCCAGCCCGGCGGCAGCGTTCGCGATTCGGAAGTGATCGCGGCCGCGGATGAGCGCGGCGTTGCCATGGTATTTACTGGCGTGCGCCACTTCAGGCACTAATGAAGCTCCTGGTTATCGGGTCCGGGGGGCGGGAGCACGCGCTTGCGTGGAAGCTCGCGCAGAGCCCGCGCGTGCAGAAGGTGTTCGTCGCCCCCGGCAATGCCGGGACCGCGCTCGAGAGCGGGCTCGAGAACGTCGCGATCACCGACACGTCGGCGCTCATCGATTTTGCGCGCAAGGAGCACG
>JAFAGU010000384.1 GCA_019237595.1 Betaproteobacteria bacterium
GGCGGAGGGGGCGGTCTCGGCCTTGCAGACCTTCTCGAGGTGCTTGAGCGCCGCTTCGTTGTCCTCATCGGGCTCGGAAGCGACGCAATCGCGAGGAACGACCACCCGGTAGCCTTCCATGTAGGCGTCCTGCGCGGTGAAGAGCACGCAGTAATCGCCCGCCACGCCGGAAAAGACCAGCGTCCGCGCGCCGAGATGGGCGAGGAGCACTGGGAGGCTCGTCGCATGGAAGGCGCTGTGCTTCGGCTTGAGGACGAAGTAGTCGTCTTCCTCCGGCCGCAGCAGCCGCGCGATCGGCTCGCCGCGCACGCCGGAGCTCAAGCAGCGCTCGAGGAGCGACCTGAAATCCGAACGCCACTTGCCGAAGTTGTCGTTGCAGTAGATCGCCGGGATGCCGGCCGACTTCGCGCGGCGACGCAATTCATTCGTGGCCCGCGCCGCGGCCAGGGCGCGCGGGAAGAGCCGTTCCGCGCCGTCGAATTCGAATTCGTTGATGAAGTCGATGAGGAGCAGAGCGGCGGAGCAGCGTTCGCGGGCCATTTGTGGCAGGGCAGCAATGCGCGTACCCGCATTGGCGGAATAGCGGACCCGCGGTTGTAGCGAAAAACGAAACCCCGCAAACTCCGGCCATGCACGCTGGTCGGCGAATCCTGGTGGTCGACGACAATCCCGACGCCGTCGCGACCCTCAGCATCGCGCTCCGCCGCGCGGGCCACGAGGTGCACCATGCGCGCGACGGCCGCTCGGCGATCGAGCTGGCCCGGGCCTGCCGCCCCGAGTTCATCTTCCTCGACATCGGTCTGCCGGGCATGAGCGGCCACGATGTCGCGCGCGCCATCCGGCTCGACGCCACGCTCGCGGGTGCGCGCCTCATTGCCCTCACGGGCTCCGGCCAGGAGCACGACCGCGAGCAGGCGCTCGCGGCGGGGTTCGACCAGTTCCTCGTGAAACCGATCGACCTCGCGTTCGTCGAGAGCCTGCTCGGGCGGCGGCGCTAGCGCGACGGACGGCGCCCGGCTTTCGCGCCATAATCGCCCGAGAGCCCTTCCATCCCGTGTCGCCGAATCGCTACATCCGGAACGCCGCGTGAGCCGCGTCGATCCGAAGCTCTTCCAGCTGATGGCCGATCGCGTGCAGGACTACGCGATTTTCCTGCTCGATCCGCGCGGGAACATCATGAGCTGGAATCCCGGCGCCGAGCGCATCAAGCAGTACCGCGCCGAGGAAATCGTCGGCAAGCACTTTTCCATCTTCTATACGCCCCCGGACATCGAGCGCGACTGGCCCCGCCAGGAGCTCGAGCGCGCCACGCTGGAGGGCCGCTTCGAGGACGAGGGCTGGCGGGTTCGCAAGGACGGCTCGCGCTTCTGGGCGAACGTCGTGATCACCGCATTGCGCGACGAGGGCGGCAAGCTGCTCGCGTTTTCCAAGATCACGCGCGACCTCACCGAGCGCCGCCGCCACGAGGAGGAGCTGCGCCAGAGCGAGGAGCGTTTTCGGCTCCTCGTGGAGGGGGTGCAGGACTACGCGATCTACATGCTCAGTCCCGAAGGGCTCATCACGAGCTGGAACCTGGGCGCCTCGCGCATCACCGGGTACGAGGCCGAAGACATCATCGGCAAGCACTTCTCGCGCTTCTTCGCGGCCGCCGACGTCGATGCTGGCAAGCCCTGGGCGGAGCTCGCCATCGCCCGCGAAGCGGGACGCTTCGAGGACGAAGGCTGGCGGCTACGCAAGGACGGCTCCCGCTTCTGGGCGAGAGTGGTGGTCACGCCGCTCCATGATCGCGAAGGCCGCCTGCGCGGCTTCGCCAAGGTGACGCAGGACCTGAGCACGCGCCGGCACGCGGAGGCGCTCGAGGTCGCGGCGCGGCGCGTGAACGAGTTCATCGCCATCCTTGCGCACGAGCTGCGCAATCCGCTCGCGCCCATCCGCAACGCCGCCAGGCTGCTCGCCGACACGGCGCCGGGCGACCCGGACTTCGAGCCGCTGCGGCTCGCCATCGAGCGCCAGAGCGCGCAGCTCTCGCGCATCGTGGACGACCTCCTCGACATCGGGCGAATCACGCGCGGCACGCTGGAGATCCGGCGCTCGCGAACCGACCTGCGCGAGGTCGTCGCGCGCGCAGTGGAGGCGACGCAGCCTCTCATGCACGAGGCGCGGCAGGAGCTCCAGGTGCGGGTGCCCGATCGCGAAGTGCCGATCGATGGCGATGCGCTCCGGCTCGCGCAGGCGCTCACCAATGTGCTCAACAACGCCGCGCGATACAGCGATCCCGGGGGCCGGGTCACCGTGACCGTTTCGGCGGACAGCTCGGCCGAGCCCGGCGAAGCGCTGGTGACGGTGTCCGATACGGGCCGCGGGATCGACGCGGAGCTCCTGGGCGATATCTTCGGCATGTTCGTCCAGGGCCGCGACGCGATGAGCCGCGCGGGCGGCGGCCTCGGCGTCGGCCTTGCGCTCGCGCGCGGCATCGTCGAGCTCCACCACGGGACGCTGGAGGCGCGCAGCGAGGGACGGGGGAAGGGCAGCGAATTCGTGCTGCGCTTGCCGATGGCGGCGGCTGCTCGGGAGCAGCGACCCGCTGCACCTGCGCCGCTTGACGAGCAGACGCTTGCCGCGGAGCGCCGGCGGGTGCTCGTCGTCGACGACAACACGGATGCGGCGGCGATGCTGGGCGCGCTGCTGCGCGCCCTGGGCCAGGACGTCCACATCGTCAATAGCGGCGAGGAGGCGCTTGCCATCGTGCAGGGCCTGAGGCCCCACATCGTGCTGCTCGACATCGGCATGCCGGGCATGAATGGCCTGGAGGTGGCGCGCCGCCTGCGGGCGCGGACGCTTTCGCCTCAGCCGCTCGTCGTCGCCGTCACCGGTTGGGGCCAACCCGAGGATGCGGCACGCTCGCGCGCCGCCGGCTTCGACGTGCATCTCGTGAAGCCGGTGGAGGAATCGGCGCTGCGAAGAGTCCTAAGCCGCTCGCTGCACTAAGGCCGCGGCTACGAGCGCGCGCCTATCGGGCTTCCCGCCAGGCGGGCTCGACTTCTTCCGTCGGAAGCCCGCGAACCACGAGCTCCACCGCGCGAGTGTAGATCTCGTCGGGAACCGCATCGGTGGCGTCCATCCAGCGCAGGAGCTGGGTCGCGGTCACATCGAGGTAGTCGCGCAGGAAGCCGATTCCTCCCAGGAGCTGCGCCGCGCGCGCCAGCGTTTCTCTTTGTGAGCGGCTTGCCATTCGCGCTACTGTAGCGTGCGGCGCTGCCGCCCCAAGTCGCCGGCGCGCGATTCTGCTGTCGCCGGCGCGCTACAGCAGCGCTCAGCGCAGGAGCCGCTCGACTGCGCAGAGATCGAGCGGCTTCGCGAGGAAGGCGTCGCAGCCAGCCTGAAGCGAGCGCTCCCGCCATTCGGCCCCGGACCTGCCGGTCATGGCAATCATCCTCGGCCGCGGGAGCTCGAGCGAGCGCAGCTTCTGGGCGAGCGCGAGGCCGTCGATGTCGGGCAGCATGAGATCCAGGAGGATCACGTCCGGCGAGAAGCTCGCGGCGAGCTTGAGGGCGGCGGCACCGTTCACCGCGAACTCGACGACGTGCCCCATGTCCCGGAGCAGGACTGCGAGGGATTCGGCGGTGTCGAGGTGGTCATCCACCACGAGAATCTTGCGCGGAGCGCGCGCTTCCTGAGACACGCGCCGATTTCAGCATAGAGCCGGCGTCGTGCGCTTTGTGTCGGGACGGTCCCGACGCGAGCCTGGATGTGGTGGAGGCGGCGGGAATCGAACCCGCGTCCGTAAGTCCTCCGCAGTCAGGACTACATGCTTAGTCTCGTGGTTTGGATCTCGCTTCGCGGGCGCCCACGGACAGGCTCCCGCTCGGCCAGCCGCTTCGACGGATCCCGCCGGCCAAGCGGCCAGACCGGCGGGAGAGGCTGATGTGAATGACGCTGCACTCCCTTTCGGGAGCCTAGCCCATCAGCAGACTAGTGCAGCGTCTCGCGGGTATTAGGCCGCGAGAGCGAAACGCTCGTCGTTGGCGTTTGTAGTGTTCCAGACTGGATTTACGAGGTGATCTGGTCCTCGGCATGCCCTGCGCTGCTTCGCGACCCACGTCGAAACCAGGTCGCCCCCGATTTCTACATGTGGTGCTGCGGCGCCATTTTATCAAGCCCAGCCGCTGAGGACCAACTTGCCGATCATCGTGCCCGATTCGAGCTTCGCGTGCGCCTTGCGAAGGTTCGCGGCGTTGATCGGCGACATCGCCTCGGTGAGCGTGCACTTGAGCTTCCCGGCGTCGAGCCAGTCGGCCACCTGGTTAAGGAGGCGGTGCTGCTCGATCATGTCGGCCGTCTGGAAGCGCGGGCGCGTAAACATGAATTCCCAGCAGAACGAGGCGCTCTTCATGCGGAAGGCGTCGAGGGACATCGGCTTCGTGTTGCCCACGATCGCCACCGCGTAGCCCTGCGGCGCGATGAGCTCGCTCATCGCCGGCCAGTACGAGTCGAGGTCGCCGCTGAAGTTGGCGATGTAGTCGAAGTCCTTGAACCCGAGCGCCTCGGCCTGCGGCTTGAGCGGCTCGCGATGGTTGATGACGTGCTGGGCGCCGAGGCCCTTCACCCACTGGACCGTGTCGTTGCGCGATGCGGTCGCGACCACGGTGAGCCCGGCGAGTCGCGCGAGCTGGATGCCAATGGACCCCACGCCGCCCGCGCCGCCGATGACGAGCAGGCGCTTGCCGCCGTCCTTGCCGCCGCGGTCGATCTTCATGCGGTCGAAGAACGCTTCCCACGCCGTGATGGAGGTGAGCGGCATCGCCGCGGCTTTGACGAAGTCCAGCGTCTTCGGCTTGCGGCCGACGATGCGCTCGTCCACGAGCTGGAACTCGCTGTTGCTCCCGGGGCGGCCGACGTCGCCGGCGTAGTAGACGTCGTCGCCGACGGAGAAGAGCGAGACCTGCTCGCCCACCGCCGCGACGGTGCCGGCCGCATCCCAGCCGATCACCTTCGGCGCGGCATCGGTCTTCTCGGCCATGCGCCGCTTCGTGTCGACCGGATTCACGGAGACAGCCTCGACCTTGACGAGGAGGTCTCGACCTTTTGGCGAGGGCTTCGGCAGCTCGACGTCGACGAGCGATTGCGGGTCGGCGATCGGCAGCGGGCGGGTAAGGGCAACGGCTTTCATGGCAAGTTTTTCAATTCTGAACCTAAACGCCTCCGATGCCGACCCTGGGTCGAGGGTTCCCTATAATGCGCGAGGGGATTGTCCAAGGTTTTCCAAGGGAGGGGTCGGCGGTGGACGGGCTGCTCGGTCGTCCGGGGACGCTGGTGGCCGCTTACGCGGCGCTCCTTGCGCTCGTCGCCGCGGCGCTGCATTACCGCGTCGCCGAGCCGCTCGACGAGCTCGTCGGCGATGCGCAGACGCGCTACGTGCGCGCCCATCACGCGCGGGCGGCCGCCAACGAGGTCGTGGTGGTCGGCATCGACGAGGCCTTCCTCGAATCCGTGCGCGAGCCGATCGCGCTCCTGCACCCGCATATCGCGAAATTCCTGGCGGGGATGATGATCGCCAAGCCCAGCGTCGTCGGCTTCGACGTCGCGCTCCCGAACCGCAGCTACCGCTTCCTCACGGCTGCGGACGCGGGCGAGGGGAACTTCGACATCGTGCTCGCGCGCGCGCTCCTGCAGGCGAAGCAGCAGTTCCCGATCGTGCTCGGCAAGACGTGGGACCGGGACAACGAGAAGTTCCGCGACATCCTCATCGATTTCGTGGCGGCGGCGCGCCCGCCGGCGAAGTTCGCAGCGGCGGACCCGGAGCTCGGCGACGCGCGCGCCTCGGTGCTCGTGTGCCGCGATCCCGACGGGTTCGTGCGCCGCTACCCCGACGCAAGCTGCCAGCCGGAAAAGTGGACGCTTTCTTCCAAGATGGCGGCATTCGCCGGCAACGCGCAGGCCTGGTCGGGCTACATCGACTACACCATGGGCGGCGCCTTCAGCTACGTGCCCTTCAAGGAGGTGCTGAAGTGGACCGAGCGCAACGACGAGGCGGCGCTCGCCGCCGCCTTTCGCGGCCGGCCGGTGCTCCTCGGCGCGGTGTTCGACTTCGATGACCGCCACTGGGTGCCGGTCGAGCTCGCCGCCTGGGAGCCGAAGAACCAGTTCGTGCCCGGCGTGCTCATCCATGCGCAGGCGCTTCGCTCCATCATGGGAACGGGGCTGCTGCAGCCCGCGCCCGTCTGGCTGGGGTGGCTCCTCGCGGCCGGGTTCACGCTGCTCTTCTGGATCCGCCGCTTCTGGTGGAGCTTTTCCGTCTTCGCGGCGATGACGCTCGCGCTCCTCGCGCTCGGCGTCTTCTTCCTCACGCACTCGCTCGTGCTGCTCTCGGGCGGCATCGTGCTTGCCGGCGCCGCGGCCCTCGCCGCACGCTGGGGCATCGAAGCGCTGAAGACGGCGCGCGAGAAGAACTTCCTCAAGAGCTCCTTCGAGGGCTACGTGAGCCCGCAGGTGCTGAAGGAAATCCTTGCCGGGAAGCTCCAGCCCGGCCAGAAGGCGGGCCGCGTGCGCGCCTGCGTGATGTTCGCCGACATCCGGGGTTTCACGCGCCGGAGCGAATCGCTGCCGCCGGAGCGCCTTGTCGCGCTCCTTAACCGCTACTTCGCGGCGATGAGCGAGGTGATCCACAAGCACCGCGGCACGGTCGACAAGTTCGTGGGCGACGGCCTGATGGCGATCTTCGGCGCGCCCGAGGCGCTCGAGCGCCCGGAGCAGAACGCGCTCGAGGCGGCGCAGGAGATGCTCGAGCGCCTCTCGGAGATCAACCGCGACCTCGAGCGCGCGGGCGAAGAGCCGCTGCGCATCGGCATCGGCCTGCACAGCGGCGAGGTGGTCGTGGGCCACGTCGGCTCGCAGGAGCGCCACGAATACACGGCGATCGGCGACGTGGTGAACGTCGCCTCGCGCCTCGAATCGCTCAACAAGGTGGTCGACTTCGCGGTCGTGTGCTCCGAGTCGGTGGCGCGCGCGCTCGGCTACCCGAAGATCCTCGTGAACCTGGGGCAGCGGCCGATCGCCGGCCGCTCCTCGGAAGTCGTGTTCGGCTGGAACCCGGCGGTCATCGCGCCGGCTTGACAGGGAGATCCTCCATGCTTTTCCGCTTCTTTGTTCTCATTGGTTTCGTCGCCCTGGCCGCGAGCGCTCAGGCGCAGGAGCCGCTCGGAATGGTGCTCGATGTCCAGGGCAGCGTGAGCGCCGCCGATGCGGGCAAGGCTTCGCGCGTCGAGATGCTCTCCTACCTCAAGCCCGGCATGGAGCTCGACCTCGCGCCCGGCTCGAGCCTCACCGTCACCTGGTATGCGAGCTCGAAGGAGATGAAATTCTCGGGCCCGGCGAAGCTCAAGGTCGCGAAGGAAGGCATCCAGGGCGCAAGAGCGAACGAGCGCTCGCTCGGCGAGGAGAAGGTCGCGCTGGGCAAGAACGGCATGCCGGGGCGCCTGGCGCAGGCGACCATCATGATGCGCTCGCTCGGGCGCGCGCCGGAAGAGGCGCTCAGCCCGCCGAAGGGCGCAAAGCTCGCGAGCCTCACGCCGCATCTCGCGTGGAAGGGCGCCGACGACCGCAACTACCGCGTCGTCATCGAGGACCTGAAGGGCGGGACAGTCCTCGAGACGGTCGTGCGAGGCAATGCCGCCGACGTGCCGCCGCAGAAGCTCGCCTACGGCGGCGCTTACCGCTGGCGTGCGCAATTCGAGCCGGGCGCGACGACGGCCGAGGGGGAATTCTCGCTCATCGGCCGCGCCGAGGCCGAGCGCCTCGCGAAGCTCAAGCCCGGCGACAACGCCTCCTTCTCGGACTGGGTGATCTACGCCATGGCGCTCGAGGACGTGTCGGCCACGAGCGAGGCGCGGCCGATCTGGAAGAAGCTCGCGGCCGAGCGCCCCGAAGAGCCGAAGCTTCGCCAATACGCGGACCGATAGCGAATCGATGCTCGCAGCGGCGGAAACCTACCGCGGCTTTCGCGGCTACTTCGACCTCGCGGCGGACGTCGTCCGCCATTTGCGGCTGCTCCGCGTCGGGCCGGTGCGCGACGTGCTCCTGCGCCAGATCCAGCTCGTGGGCGTGGCGACGCTGAGCGCGATGGCCGTGCGCGCCGCGGGCGTGGGCACGGTCATCATCGCCTACACGACGTACGTGCTCGCCGCCGATCCGGCGTTCGCAGTGCGCATCCTCGTCTGGGCCGTGCTGCGCGAGATCGGCCCGCTCTTCGCGGTCATCATGCTCATCGTGCGCAGCGGCACTGCCATTGCGGCGGAGCTCGCCCTCATGCGCGAGCGCGGCGAGCTCGACGGGCTGAGGATGATGGGCATCAGCGCCCGCGACTACATTGCGGTGCCGACGGTGGTCGCCATGGCGCTCTCCAACCTCGTGGTGACGTTCTACTTCCAGCTCCTCGCCGTGGGCGGCGGGATCCTGATCAGCGCGCTGCTCATGGACGTGTCCATCGCCGAGCTCGGGGAGCACTTCTTCGCCCTCGCGAGCCTTTGGGACATCCTCTACACCGTCATCAAGAGCCTGGGCTTCGGCATCCTCGTCGGCCTCGTGGTCTGCATGCACGGGCTGGGCCTCGCGGGCGGAGAGCCGCGGCTGCCGGATGCCGTGTCCCGCTCGGTGATGCAGAGCATCGTCGCCGTGCTCGGCTTCAACGCCGTCTTCGCCTATCTCGTGTTCGGCGTGCTGCTCTTCGGCATCGTGAGGGCGCCGTGAGCGCGCGCGCCATTCCGCTCTGGGGCGAGTACCGCGTGTTCGCGCCGACGCGCGCTGGGCGCGACGCAATGCTGCGCTTCCTGGCTGGCGTAGCCGGCGCGGAGGGCGTCGACGAGGCGCTCCAGGCGCTGCGCGAGGCGGCGCACGGGCGCGTGGCGATCGCCTTCGAGGACGGCGGGCTCCTCCAGTGGCTCGACGCCTGGCAGAACGCGATCCTCCCCGCCGACTACCATGCGCGCGAGGCGGTGCGGCAGGCCGAGCGGCGCGCGCGGGGCCTTTTCGCGGCGTTCGGCCGCGACCCGGATTCGCTCGCGGGTCGGCCGATCGGCGAGCTCTCGCTGCTCGAGGCGCGGCTCGTCGGCTTCGTCAAGGCGATGCTCCTCGAGCCCGAGCTCCTCGTGCTCGATTGCCTCTTCGAGCGCCTGGGGAGCGACGAGTGCCGCGAGGTGCGCCGCTGGATCGACTACTGGCGCGCCCGCTATCCGCTT
>JAFAGU010000024.1 GCA_019237595.1 Betaproteobacteria bacterium
GCCTCGTCCACGTCGTGGGTGACCATGAGGACCGTGGCGTTCGTCTTCGCGACGATGCGCAGGAGCTCGTCCTGCAGCGTGGCGCGCGTGAGGGCGTCCAGGGCACCGAACGGCTCGTCGAGCAGGAGCACCTTGGGTTCGATGGCAAGCGCGCGCGCGATGCCCACGCGCTGCTTCATCCCGCCGGACACCTCGTGCGGATACTTGCCTTCCGCATGCGAAAGCCCCACCAGCTCGAGGGCCGCGTGCGTCCGGGCTCTCAGGCTCTCCTTCTTTTCGTCGAAGACGCGCTCGACAGCGAGGTAGACGTTCTCGAAGCACGTGAGCCAGGGGAGGAGCGAATGGTTCTGGAACACCATGCCGCGGTCGGGCCCCGGGCCATCGATGTGCTTGCCGGCGAGGAGCACCGTTCCCTCTGTCGGCTTGAGGAGCCCGGCCACGAGGTTGAGGAGCGTGCTCTTGCCGCAGCCCGAGTGGCCGATGAGCGAGACGAACTCTCCCTTGCGCACGGTGAGGTCGATGCCGCGCAGCGCCACGAAGTCGCCCTTGCGGGTCTCGAAGGTCTTGCCGATCGACTCGACGCTGAGGTAGCGGCTATCCATAGCTGAACCTCCGCGCCGCGAGCATGAGGGCCTGCTCGAGGGCGAGGCCGACCACGCCGATGGTGAAGATCGCGATGATGATGTGCTCGACCTTCAGGTTGTTCCACTCGTCCCAGACCCAGAACCCGATGCCGACGCCGCCGGTGAGCATCTCGGCCGCCACGATCACGAGCCAGGCGACGCCGATCGAGAGGCGCACGCCCGTGATCATGTAGGGGAGCACCGCGGGAAAGAGGATCTTGGTGAACACCTTCCACTCGGAGAGGTTCAAGACCCGCGCGACGTTGAGGTAGTCCTCGGGAATCTGGCGCACGCCCACTGCGGTGTTCACGATCATCGGCCAGAGGCTGCAGATGAAGATGACGTAGATCGCGGCGGGATTCGCCGCCTTGAAAAGAAGCAGACCGATCGGCAGCCAGGCGAGCGGCGATACGGGTTTCAGCAGCGCGATGATGGGCGCCGCCATGCCGGAGGCGAAGCGAAAGCGCCCGATCACGAAGCCGAGCGGGATGCCGACGATCGCCGCCATGCCGAAGCCGATGGCCACGCGCCGCAGCGACGAGAGCACGTTCCAGCCAATCCCCTGGTCGTTCGGGCCCTTGCTATAGAACGGGTCGGCGAAGATCTTCGCCGCCGCCTTGCCGACGACCAGCGGATCCGGGATGCGGCCGCCCTGCTTCGCGACGAGCGCCCAGAGCGCGACGAAGAGCGCGAGCCCCGCGGCCCACGCGAGCGCATCGAGCACCCACTCCGGCGCCCGCGCGCGGCGATAGCCCGTCGCTTCCATGCGCGCCTTGGCGGCGTCGGCCTTTGCGCCGAGGATGGCCGCCGACGGATGCGGGGGGCTCGTGCGCAGGGCGATCACGTCCTTCTTCATCGCGGCCGCGGCCATCACGCGACCTTGATCTTGAAGGAGCTGGCGTAGGTCTTCGCGCTCTTCGCGTCCCATACCACGCCGTCGATCAGCTTCGCCGTGCGGAACGGCTCCTTCGGCAGCGGAGTCTTCGTGAGCTCGGCGGCCTGCTTGTAGACGTCGATGCGGTTGACCTTCTTCGCCACCGCGAGGTAGTCCGGGTCCTCCTTGAGGAGCCCCCAGCGCCGGTGCTGCGTCATGAACCACATGCCGTCGGAAAGGTACGGATAGGTGACGTAGCCGTCGTTGTAGAACTTCATGTAGTTCGGGTCGTCCCAGGTCTTGCCGATCCCGTTGTCGTAGCGCCCGAGCATGCGCGCGACGATGACGTCCTTCTCGCAATTGACGTAGGACTTGTCGGAGACGACCTCCGCCGTCTTCTGCCGGTTGGAGAGCGAGGCGTCGATCCAGCGCCCGGCGTCGATGATCGCCGCGGTCATCGCGCGCGCGGTGTTCGGGTACTTCTCCACGAATTCCGCCGTGCAGCCCAGGGTCTTCTCCGGATGGTCCTTCCAGAGATCCTGCGTGGTGTTCGCAGTGAAGCCGATCTTGTCCATGATGGCGCGGTAGTTCCACGGCTCGCCGACGCAGAAGCCGTCCATGTTTCCGACGCGCATGTTCGCGACCATCTGCGGCGGCGGCACGACGATCGCCTTCACGTCCTGGAAAGGATGAATGCCGTTCGCCGCCAGCCAGTAATAGATCCACATGGCATGCGTGCCGGTCGGGAAGGTTTGCGCGAAGGTGTATTCGCCCTTTTCCTTCCGGATCAATTCGCTCAGCGAAGACCCGTCCTTCACGCCCTTCTCATAGAGCTTTCTAGATAGCGTGAATGCCTGGCCGTTGTGGTTCAGGTTCATGAGGATGGCCATGTCCCTCTTCGGCCCGCCGATTCCCATCTGCACGCCGTAGATGAGGCCGTAGAGCACGTGCGACGCGTCCAGCTCGCCGTTCACCAGCTTGTCGCGCACGGCTGCCCACGAGGCTTCCTTGGATGGAACGATCTTGATCCCGTACTTCTTGTCGAACTCCATCACGGAGGCCATCACGACCGAGGAGCAGTCGGTGAGCGGGATGAACCCGATCTTCACTTCCTTCTTCTCGGGCGCGTCCGAGCCCGCCGCCCATGCGCCGGTGCGGACCGCCTCAGGCACCATGCTCATCAGGCCGGCGGCGCCGGCATTCTTCAGGAAGTTCCTTCGCTGCACGCTCATCCACGTCTCCCTCGGCTCGAAATAAAAAAGGCGTTGGCGCATCCACCCTGGATGCACGAACGCCTTTGTTCGGTGCTGCGGACGCGCCTTTGCGCCCTTCAACTCTTAATTCGCAACCTCCATGCCATGGGCTGCGGCCTTGATTCCGAAGGACTTTCTATTTTCCGGCCGGCACTACGGCGGTGCACAACCGGCGCTCATGCACCTAATAGGTCCGCGGCATCGACGATCTTCTGCGCCACCTCGACGAGCTTGAGCTTGCGGTCCATCGCGAGCTTCCTCAGCGCCGCATACGCCGCTTCCTCGTCCAATCCGCGCGTCTTCATGAGCAACCCCTTCGCGCGCTCGACGAGCTTCCGCTCGCTTAGCCGCGTGTTCGCCTCGGCGAGCTCCGTGCGCAGCGCCTGGAAATCCTCGAAACGCGCGACCGCGACGTCGATGATGGACTTCACGCGGGTCGCGTCGAGGCCGTCGACGACATAGGCCGACACGCCCGCCTTCACCGCTGCGCGGATCTTCGCCGGCTCCGCGTCGCTCGCGAACATGACCACCGGGCGCGGCGTGTGCTGGCTCATCACCACGAGGTGCTCGAGCACGTCCCGGCTCGGCGATTCGGTGTCGATGACGATGACGTCCGGCGCGAGCTCGTCGATCGTCTTGAGGAGCGCGATCGGCGAAGTAAGCGAGGCGGTCACCTCGTAGCCGGCGAGACGCAGGCCCTCGCGCAGGATCTCGGCGCGCTCGGGCGACTCGTCTACCACCAGGACTCGCATGGCTGCGCCTTTCTCGGCGAGCAAATCCCCTCCCCCGCTACGGTTTCGCAAGTCGCATGCCAACGATTCCGCGCCCAAAGACGGCCTTGCGCGTGCATTCGCGCACCGCGCTGGGGCGCACGCGTGCGGCACCGCCTCGGTTTGTGGCACATTCGCAGAATGAAAGAAGCCCTCTCCAAAGCGATCCACCTCAAGGACTATGCCCCTCCGGCGTTCGTCGTCGACACGGTCGACCTCGACATCGACATCCGCGCAGATGACGCCATTGTTACGGCGAAGCTCGCCGTGCGCCGCGGCGCCGGCAAGGGAGCCGACCTCGTGCTCGATGGCGACGAGCTCGAGCTGCAGACGGTCTCCCTGAACGGAAAGACGCTCGACAAGAGTCAATTCGATCTCCAGCCGAACAGCCTCACCGTGCGCAACGTTCCCGACGCCTTCGCGCTCGAGACGGTGACGCGGATCGTCCCGCAGGCAAACACGAAGCTCGAAGGCCTCTATGCGACGAAGCACGGCTTCGTCACGCAATGCGAGGCGCAGGGCTTCCGGCGCATCACGTGGTTCACGGACCGGCCCGACGTGATGGCGCGGTACACGACCACGGTGCGTGCCGATCCGGGCAAGTACCCGGTGCTCCTTTCGAACGGCAATCTCGTGAAATCGGGACCGGGCTGGGCGAGTTTCGTGGATCCGTTCCCCAAGCCTTCGTACCTCTTCGCCCTCGTGGCGGCGAACCTCGAGGTGCTGACCGAGAAGTCCAAGGGCAAGGTGCTGAGCATCTACGTCGAGCCCGGAAAGCTCGACCAGGCCGGCTGGGCGATGGACTGCCTCAAGCGCGCCATCGCATGGGACGAGAAGCGCTTCGGCCTCGCCCTCGATCTC
>JAFAGU010000088.1 GCA_019237595.1 Betaproteobacteria bacterium
CGGGTGTCGAGTACTACCTGCCGCTCTTTTTCGAGTCAGTCGCGACGATCTTCGACTACCTTCCTGCGAAGACGACGCTCGTCCTGCACCACGACGTGTCCGGCGCCGTGAACGAGTTCTGGCGCAGCGCGCAGTCGCGCTACCAGATGGCGGGCGGCGACCCGGACCGTCCGCTCCTCGCGCCCAGGGAGCTCTTCCTCACCGCCGAGGAGTTCTTCGTCCGCGCGAAAGACCTTCCGCGGGTGGATTTCTCGGCTTCGGGAGAGGGAGCCGAAGCGACGACGCTTCCTCCCATCGCCGTCGACCGGCGCGCGAAGGATCCGCTCGCCGCGCTGAAGAACTTCGTCGGGACCTCCAGCCTGAAGGTGCTCGTCGCCGCGGAGTCTTCGGGGCGGCGCGAGACGATGGCGCACTTCTTCGCGGAGTACGGACTCGCGCCCGCCCAAGTTGCCGACTTCGCGCAATTCACGTCGTCCGCGCCCGGCGTGTACCTGGGCGTGAGCCCGCTCTCGCATGGCTTCATCTCGCCCACGGAAGGCTGGGCGATCGTCACCGAGGCGGAGCTCTACGCCAACGTGGTGCGCCGGCGAGGCCGCGCCGCGGAGAAGCAGCGCAGCAACGTCGAAGGCATGCTCCGGGACCTCTCGGAGCTCAAGGTGGGCGACCCGATCGTCCATGAGCAGCATGGCATCGGACGATTCATGGGTTTGAATACATTAAACGTAGAAGAAGGGGCAAGTGAATTCCTGCTCCTCGAGTATGAGGGCGGCGACAAGCTCTACGTCCCGGTCTCGCAGCTCGGGGTCATTGGCCGCTACAGCGGCGCGCAGCCCGAGGAAGCGCCGCTCCACAAGCTCGGCAGCGGCCAATGGGACAAGGCGAAGGCGCGCGCCGAGAAGCAGGTGCGCGACACGGCGGCGGAGCTCCTCGCGCTCTATGCAAAGCGCGCGGCTCGGCTCGGCCACGCGTTCTCGCTCAAGCAGCTGGACCTCGAGGCGTTCGCGGAGGGCTTCGGCTTCGAGGAGACGCCGGACCAGGCGGCCGCAATCGAGGCGGTCGTCCAGGACATGATCGCCGGCAAGCCCATGGACCGCCTCGTTTGCGGCGACGTCGGCTTTGGAAAGACCGAGGTCGCGCTCCGGGCCGCATTCGTCGCCGTTGCCGACCGCAAGCAGGTGGCGGTCCTTTGCCCGACCACGCTTCTGGCAGAGCAGCACTACCAGACGTTCTCCGATCGCTTCGCCGACTGGCCGGTGCGGATCGAGGAGCTCTCGCGATTCAGGAGCAGGAAAGAAGCTTCGAAAACGCTTCAAAGCCTGGCCGCGGGAGAAGTGGACATCGTGATCGGCACGCATGCCCTGCTCTCGCGGGAGGTGAAGTTCAAGAGCCTCGGGCTCGTGATCATCGACGAGGAGCATCGCTTCGGCGTGCGGCAGAAGGAGGCGCTAAAGAAGCTCCGGGCCGAGGTGGACGTGCTCACGCTCACCGCGACGCCCATCCCGCGAACCCTCGCCATGTCCCTGGAGGGCATCCGCGACTTTTCCGTGATCGCCACCGCGCCGGAGAAGCGGCTCGCGATCAAGACCTTCGTCGCGCCCTTCTCGGAAGGCATCGTGCGCGAGGCGGTGCTGCGAGAGCTCAAGCGCGGGGGCCAGGCCTATTTCCTCCACAACGACGTCGCCTCGATCGAGCGCATGGGCGAGCGGCTCAATCGCCTGCTGCCCGAAGCGCGGCTCGCGATCGCCCACGGACAGATGCGCGAGCGCGAGCTCGAGCGCGTGATGCGCGACTTCACAGCCCAGCGCACGAACGTGCTCCTGTGCTCCACGATCATCGAGACCGGCATCGATATCCCGACCGCCAATACGATCGTGATCGACCGCGCGGACAAGTTCGGCCTCGCGCAGCTCCACCAGCTGCGCGGGCGCGTCGGCCGGTCGCACCACCAGGCCTATGCCTACCTCCTCGTTCCGGACATGGATGTCCTGGGAAACCAGGCGAAAAAGCGCCTGGAAGCCATCCAGGCGATGGAGGAGCTCGGCTCGGGCTTCTACCTTGCGATGCACGACCTCGAAATCCGCGGCGCAGGCGAGGTGCTGGGCGAATCGCAGTCCGGCGAGATGCAGGAGGTAGGATTCAACCTGTACGCGCGCATGCTCGATCGCGCAGTGCGCTCCTTGAAGTCGGGAAAGCTCAGCAAAGGCACTGAAGAAATAGACGTCACGACCGAAGTCAATCTGCATGTGCCTGCGCTACTTCCGGCCTCCTACTGCAGCGACGTACAGGAGCGGCTCTCGCTCTACAAGCGGCTCTCCGATGCGTCCTCGCGGGAGGCCCTCGACCTCCTGCGCGAGGAGCTCGTCGACCGGTTTGGCGAGCTGCCCGAGCCGGCGCGGGCGCTCCTCGACTGCCACGAAGTGCGCGTCGCGGCCCGGCCGCTCGGCGTCGCCCGGATCGACGCCACGCACGAGGCGGTGCAACTTCAATTCGTCAAGAATCCGCCCATCGACGGCGCGAAGGTCATCGCGTTCATCCAGCGGCGCAAGAACGCGCAGCTCGCCGGGCCCGACAAGCTGCGAGTGAGCGCCAAGCTGCCCGCCTGGCAGGAGCGCGCCCAAGCGGTGAAGGACCTGCTTCAGCAGCTCGCGGCATGAGGCGGCTCCTCTTCCTCGCGCTCGCCCTCTTCTCCGCCCTTTCCCATTCGCAGAACCAGGGGCTCGTTCCCGCCATCGGCGCCCTCCGGCTGGGCGACTACGTGCAGGCGATCGAAGCGCTCCGGCCGCTCGCGGAGAAAGGCGATGCCGAGGCGCAGTTCTACTTGGCCCTCGCCTACGAATCGGCGCAACCGCCGGCGCAGGACATCCAGGCGGCCCGCGAGTGGTACTCGCGCTCGGCCGCCACGGGACACCCCGCGGCGCTCAACAACCTGGGGGCGATGTACTACGACGGGCGGGGCGTAGACAAGGACCCGGCGAAGGCGTTCGAGCTCTACCGCGCCGCGGCGGAACAGCACTATCCGGAGGCGCTCTACAACGTCGCCCTGATGTACGGCCGGGGCGTGGGCGCGCCTCGCGACGATCGCGAGATGGCGAGGTGGCTCGCCCTCGCCGCGGAGTCGGGCGTGCCGGGCGCACAGGCGCAGCTCGGGCTTTCCTACCTCCGCGGTATCGGCGTGCGGCGAGACCTCGTGGCCGCGCACGACTGGCTGCTGCGCGCCGCAAACGCCGGGCACAAGGGCGCGATGGAACAGCTTGCGACGATCTACGAGCTGGGCCTCGGCGTCCCTTCCAACGAGGCGAAGGCCAAGGCCTGGCGCGAGCGGGCGGCGCAGTGAATCTCATCCTCCAGGGGCCGGCGCTCACGCCCGCGATCGTCCGCCAACGCTTCCAGACTTTCGAGGAGCACTCGCCCGGCGTCTTCCGCGTTCCGTCGGCTCGGCGCGAGGCGCCGGTGGAGCGGTGGTGCGAGGAAAATCGCGCCGACTATGCCTGGCTCGCCGAGATTCGCCGCTTCGACCGCCTCAAGCTCCTGGGCATGGACATGGATTCCACGCTCATCACCATCGAGTGCATCGATGAGCTGGGCGATCTCGCCGGGCGCAAGGGCGAGGTCGCCGGCATCACGGCGCGGGCGATGCGAGGCGAGATCGACTACCCGGAAAGCCTGCGCCAGCGGGTGGCCCTCCTCGCAGGCCTTCCGGCCTCCAGCCTCGAAGAGGTGTACCAGGAGCGGCTGCGCCTCACGCCCGGCGCGGAAAGACTCATCGGCGCCTGCAAGCGCCACGGCGTTAAGCTCCTCCTCGTCTCGGGTGGATTCACGTTCTTCACCGAGCGCCTCAAGGAGCGGCTCGGCCTCGACTACACGATCTCGAACCGCCTCGAAGTGGCGGACGGGCGATTGACCGGCAAGGTGCTTGGCGGCATCGTCGATGCGGACGCCAAGGCCGCGAAGTTCCGCGAGCTGATGTCGGAGCTCGGCGCGGCGCGCGATGAGACGGTGGCTATCGGCGACGGGGCGAACGACCTCAAGATGATGGCGCAGGCCGGGCTCTCGGTCGCCTTTCGCGCGAAGCCGGTCGTTCGGGCGCAAGCCGACTGCGCCATCGCGTGGAGCGGCCTCGACGCGGTGCTGAATCTCTTCGACTGAGCGAAACGGCGCCTAGGCCGTCTTGGTGAGACCCGTAGGCGGCCCGTCGATGGCCGTCCAGCCGGCGTCGATGAGGAGCGTGCTGCCGTTCACATAGCTTGCTGCATCGGAGGCAAGGAACGCGACCGCCGCGGCCACCTCCTCGGGTTTTCCCCAGCGGCCGGAAACGGTGTGCTTCGCGTACGTCTCGTAGATCTCCGGCCGGGCCTTGATCGGCGCGGTGAGCGGCGTCTCGATGATGCTGGGCGCGATCGCATTGACGCGCACGCCGTGCCCGCCCACCTCGGCGGCGAAGCCCTTCACGAGGAGCGAGATCGCCGCCTTCGTAGCGCCGTAGACCGCGAGCCCCGGCTCGATCGTGGTGGCGCGCACGGACGACGAGGCGATCAGGCTGCCGCGCCTTTGCTCGACCATCACACGCCCCACTTCGCGGAAGAAGTGGAACGTTCCCTTGAGGTTGAGCGCGACCACCTTGTCGAACTCCGCCTCGGTATAGTCGAAGACCCGCTTGCGGATGTTGATGCCCGGCGTCGTGACGCCGATGTCGATCGCGCCCAGGGATTTCCTCGCGCGCGCCACGAGCGCCGAGACCTGCTCGCCGCTCGCCGCATCGGCGGCCGAGGCGCTCGCGGCGCCTCCCGCGGCGACGATCGCCTTGGCCGCCGCCTCGGCCTTGGCGCCATCGAGGTCCGCGCAATGCACCTCGGCCCCGAGCGCGCCGAGCGCCTCGGCGCAGGCGCGCCCGATGCCGGAGCCCGCGCCGAGCACGAGGGCCTTGCGGCCGGAGAGGTCGAACAGCTTGCGGTAATCGGCCATGGAATTCGATACTATCACCCCACTTGTATGACAACTGATAACAAGGCGCCGACCGCAGGCGTGCTCGGCGCCATCAACGCCGCCGCCGAAGCGCTCGTGGCGGTAGCGCTCCTGGGCGAGCTCGCGGTCGTGCTGGCGAACGTCTTCGCGCGCGCCTGGCTCCACCATTCCTTCCTGTGGTCGGACGAGGTGGCGCGCTTCGCGCTGTCGGTGCTCGCTTTCCTCGGCGGCGCGGTGGCGTATCGGCGGCGCGACCACGCTTTCGTGCGCGCCTTCGTGAACCTGCTGCCCACGCGCGCGCAGGACCTCTGCTTCGCCGCGGCCGACCTGCTCGTGCTCTTTTCGGCCGCGCTCACGGGCATCGCGTGCTGGGACGTCGTCGCGTCGACCTGGAGCGAGCGCACGCCGATCCTGCAAGTTCCGGCCGCCCTCATCGTGCTGCCGCTTCCCGTCGGCCTCGCGCTCATCGTCTTGCACGCGGCCGAGCACCTCTGGCGCGAGCACCGGCACCTCACCTGGAAGCTCGCGCTCGTGCTCGCCGGGCTCCTCGCCGCGGCGGCGATCACGCGCGAGATGTGGCTGCCGTGGATGTCGGGCAACCTCCCGATCACGCTTTCGCTCTTCCTGTTCTTCCTCGCCATCGTCGCGGGCGTCCCGGTCGGATTCGTGCTCCTCCTCGCCACGGCCGCCTACATCTGGACGAGCGACAGCGCTTCCATGCTGGTCCTCGCGCAGAGCATGGCGAACGGCACCGGGAACTTCATCCTGCTCGCCGTCCCCTTCTTCATCCTCGCCGGGCTCGTCATGGAGCGAGGCGGCATCAGCGTGCGGCTCATCCGCTTCATCCGCGCCCTGGTCGGGCACCTGCGGGGCGGCCTCCTGCAGGTCGCCGTGGTCAGCATGTACATCGTGTCGGGCCTCTCCGGCTCTAAGCCGGCGGACGTCGCCGCCGTCGGAACGGTCATGCGCGACGAGCTGCGCGAGCGCCATGGCTCGGCCGAGGGCGCCGCCGTCCTCGCCGCGTCCGCCATCATGGGCGAGACCGTGCCGCCCAGCATCGCCATGCTGATCGTGGGCTCGATCACCAACGTCTCGGTGGCGGCGATGTTCATCGGCGGCCTCATTCCCGCCGCGGTCATGGCGCTCAGCCTCATGGTCCTCATCTACGTGCGCGCGCGCCGCTCCGGAGAGGCCCGGATTCCACGAGCGCCGCGGGCCGAAGTGATGCGCACGGGGCTCGGCGCCCTGCTGCCGCTCGCGATGCCCGGCATGCTCCTGGGCGGGATCCTCTCCGGCGTGGCGACGCCCACGGAGGTGGCCGGCTTCGCGGTCGTGTACGGCCTCGTGCTGGCGGTCTTCGTCTACCGCGAGATGGACCTGCGGAGCTTCATCGGCACGGTGGTGGACACGGCGGCGCTCACCGGCGTGCTGCTCTTCATCTTCGCCGCGGCCTCCGGCTTCTCCTGGACGCTCACGGTGGCCTACCTGCCGCAGCGGCTCGTCGAGCTGCTCCACGGCGTGGGCAACAGCACGACGATCTTCATGATCGGCTCGATCGTGCTCCTCATCGTCGTCGGCGTGCTGCTCGAGGGCCTTCCCTCGCTCAACGTGCTCGCGCCCCTTCTCCTCCCGATCGCGGGCAAGCTCGGCATGAGCGGCATGCACTACGCGCTCGTCCTCATCATCGCCATGGGCGTGGGGGGCTTCATGCCGCTCGCCGGCGTGGGGTTCTACGTCTGCTGCGCCATCATGCGCACGGGCGTCGAGTCGGCGTCGCGCGCGATGGTGCCCTACCTGGCGGTGATCCTGGTGGGGCTGCTCATCGTCGCGTTCGTGCCGTGGTTCGCTCTGTTCCTGCCGAACCTGTTCGGATTCCGAGGTTGAAGCCAAAAAGGAGGAAGTCATGGACCGCAGAACGTTCCTGAAGACCGGAGCCGGCGCCGCCGGCGCCACGCTCGCCGCGCCCTACGTCGCGCGGGGCCAGTCGCCCCTCACGCTGCGCTGGGCGCACTTCGCGCAGGAGGACCACCCCGCCAACACCGCGGCGAAGCAGTTCGCGAGCCGGGTCGAGAGCCGCACGAACGGCGCCATCAAAATCAACATCTTCCCCAACAACGTCCTGGGCGGCCCGCCGGAGCAGGCGCAGCAGCTGAAGCTCGGCGCGATCGACATGGGCCTGCCCACGCAGGGCCAGCTCGACAAGTTCGACGTCGCCTTCGGGGCCGTGATGCTCCCCTTCATCTGGGACAGCCCCGAGCACTGCTTCCGGGTGCTCGACGGCCCCGGCATGGCGTGGCTCGCCCCGCTCGCCGAGAAGCAGGGCTTCATCCTGCTCCGCAACTGGGACTACGGGTTCCGCAACGTCACGAACAGCGTTCG
>JAFAGU010000164.1 GCA_019237595.1 Betaproteobacteria bacterium
CGCAGCGAGCACCCTGCCGGAGCGAACGCCGACGCCTGCGACCTGCAGCTCCTCATAGACGACGGAGAAGCGATCGCCCTTGCGCAGCTCGCGATAGAAATCGACGTCTCCGCTGAAGATCTCGGCGAGCTGGATGGCCACGGCGTCCGGAATGCCGGCTGCGTCAGTGGCCGCGAAGAGCGATGTGCGGACGACGCCCGTCTTCATCGCCGTCCGCTTTTCTACAGGCGCCGGGTATTCGGCGGTCTTGTATTGATCCTCCGACGGAATGACCTGCACCAGAGTGTCCCGCAAACCGAGAAAGCTGAGGGTGTGGGGTGCGCCGTCGGCGGCGATGTCCGCGCGTACGGCGAGGCCGGGCCTGAGCTGGCGGAGCGCTTGCACCTTGGCCAAGCGCCCGCGTTCGACTTCAGAAACCCCAAGGCGCGCGAGAAATCCACTGATCGTCTCGCCGCGCTGGAAGCGCTCTTCGCGCACGTAGAGGCCCGAATCGGGGAGCACCTGCTCCGGCCGCACGGGAATCGACTCGACCGTGGAGGTGCGCACGAGAAGCGCTTCCACTTCCCGCGGGTCGGGCGCGATGGTCGCGAACGCCACCACGCCCGAGGCGGCGAGGGCCAGCACGACGGCAATGCGAATCGCCCAGCGAGTGCTCATCGTTCCGCTAAAATCTATTGATTTTCAAAACGTTGAATTACGAGCCGGCGGAGTCTAGCAAAGAAATCCGGGCCGGCATATCGAAAATGCCCACCGTCCAGCAGGCCATTGAGATCATTCGTCGGGGCAGCGACGAGCTGATCGTCGAAGCGGAGCTCGCCGCGAAACTCAAGACGGGCCGGCCCTTGCGCGTCAAGCTGGGCCTGGACCCTACGGCGCCGGATCTCCATCTCGGGCACACGGTCGTCATCAATAAGCTTCGCCACTTCCAGGAGCTCGGCCACCAGGTCCAGTTCCTCATCGGCGACTTCACGGGAATGATCGGCGACCCGACCGGCAAGAACCAGACTCGCCCGCCGCTCACGAGGGAAGCGATCCTTGCCAATGCGGAAACGTATCGGAGACAGGTCTTCAAGATCCTGGATCCGCAGAGAACGCAGATCCTGTTCAACTCCGAATGGTCGGACAAGCTCGGCGCTGAAGGAATGATCCGGCTGGCTGCGCGCTATACGGTGGCGCGGCTCCTCGAGCGCGACGACTTCAGCAAGCGCTATCGCTCCAACCAGCCCATCGCGGTGCACGAGCTCCTCTATCCGCTCATGCAGGGCTACGACTCGGTGGCGATGAAAGCGGACGTGGAGCTCGGCGGAACCGACCAGAAGTTCAACCTGCTCGTCGGCCGGGAGCTGCAGAAGCAGCAGGGCATGGATCCGCAGGTCATCATCACCATGCCGCTCCTCGAGGGCCTCGACGGGCGAGACAAGATGTCCAAGTCCCTTGGGAATTACGTCGGCATCGACGAGCCGCCGCAGGAAATGTTCGGCAAGCTCATGTCCATCTCCGACGAGCTCATGTGGCGCTACATCGATCTACTGTCGTTCCATCCGTCGCAAGCCATCCGGAAGTGGAAGGCGGAAGTCGAGGCCGGCCGTAACCCGAAGGACATCAAGGTTCTCTTCGCGAAGGAAATCGTCGCCCGCTTCCATTCCGACCGCTCGGCCGACGAGGCTGAGAAGAATTTCGATGCGCGCTTCGGTCGCGGCGAGCTGCCGGCCGACATGCCGGAAAAACGCGTGCGCGAGACTCAGGCGGTGAAGGTGCTCAAGGAGGCGGGCCTGGTCCCGAGCACCACGGAGGCAACGCGGCTGATCGAGCAGGGCGGCGTCCGCGTGAACGGTGAGCGCTTGACCGACCGCCATGCCCGGTTCAAGCCGGGCGAAACTCTGGTCATCCAGGTGGGCAAGCGGAAGTTCGCGCGCGTGACGATCGGCGGCTGACATGGATCGCGCGCATATCGAGCAAGTGATGCAGCAAGCCGTTGGCCTTCATCAAGCCGGCCATCCCGAGCAGGCCGAGCCACTCTACCGGTCCGTGCTCAACGCCCTTCCCAACCAACCCGACATCCTTCACCTGCTGGGACTATCGCTCGCACAGCAAGGAAAGCACGGGCAGGCCCTCAAGTTCTTCGAGCGCGCACTCAAGGCCGGCCCCCGGCCCGACCTCCTTTCGAACATGGGCACGACGCTGAGGGCGCTCAAGCGCATTCCGGAAGCCGTTCGCGCCTATGAGAAAGCCCTTGCAATCGATCCGAACTTTGTCGACGCGCTCTACAACCTCGGAGGCACCTACGGCGAGCTGGTGAGGCTGCAGGAGGCGATCGAGCTGCTTAAACGTGCGGTCCAGCTTGCGCCGGACCATGCCCTTGCCCTCAAGGAACTTGCCGTTGTCCTGGCGCTGGTGTGGAGGATGGACGAAGCCCTGGGATGTGCCAGGCGGGCCGTCGAATTGCGGCCGGGCGATCCGGCGGTGCAACGAGGGCTGGCGTTGATCTTCCAGGACTTGGGACGTTCCGAGGAAGCCGTTGCGGCCCTCGATCTGGCGCTCAAGGTCGATCCATCCTACGCCGACGGTTACGCGAGCCGCGCCGCCTCCCTCATGGCGCTCCATCGCCTCGCCCTCGCGGAGCGCGACATCGATAAAGCCCTGTCCCTCGATCCCGGCCATGTTCAGGCTCATCTCGCCCGAGCGCAACTCCTGTCGAGGTCCGTGCGCTATACGGAGGCCGTCGACGAGTTCCGGCGCGTGCTTGAGTTGAAACCGGCCAACTTCATCGCGCAGTTCAATCTCATTACGACGCTGGATCTCGCACCGAACACTACATTCGAGGATCATGCTAAGGAGTGCCGGCGCTGGTATGAGCGGCATGCCCGGCATCTTGCGAAAGCCGCCCAGCCCCACAAGAACCTTCGGGATCCGGCAAGGCGGCTACGAATAGGCTACGTTTCAGCCGACTTCAGGAATCATTCCGCCGCGACCGTGTTCCGTCCGGTGATTCGCGCTCACGACCACGGAAATTTCGAGGTTTTCCTTTACTCCGGCGTCAAGCAACCCGACGAGCAGACGCGCGAATTCCAGGCCCGTTCCGATCACTGGTTGTCCATCCTCGGCATGACGGACGAGGCCTTCGTCGCTCGCGTGCGAGAGGACCGCATCGATATCCTCGTGGACCTTTCGGCTTTTACCGACGGCAGCAGGCTCATGGCATTCGCCATGAAGCCGGCGCCGATCCAGGTAACGGCGTGGGGATACGCCGTGAGCACCGGCCTGCCTGCGATGGACTACCACTTTGCGGACCCTGTTGCGGTCCCGATGCAGGCACGCCAGCACTATACGGAGAAGATTGTCGACCTCCCTTGCCTCGTCGCCTACGATCCTCCTTCTTCCGCGCCCGCCGAGGCGACGGAGCCGTCGAGGAGCGCCGGCTTCGTGACTTATGGGTGCTTGAATCGCGCGGAGAAGATGTCCGAGTCGACGCTCGAGCTTTGGGCGCAGGTCCTCAAGGCTCGTCCGGATTCGCGCCTGCTCCTCAAAGCCTATGATTTCAACGATCCGGACCAGCGCGAGCGAATCCGCTCCAGCCTTGGCACCCGAGGAGTGGATTCCTCCCGGCTCGTTTTTCTCGGCGGAAGCTCGCAAGCAGAACATCTCGGTGCGCTCGCGAAAGTGGACGTGGTGCTCGACCCGACGCCGCACACCGGCGGGGTGTCCACTTGCGACGCGCTCTGGATGGGCGTGCCGGTCGTAACCTTGCTAGGCAACAGCCTCCCCTCGAGACTGTCCGGCGCGATCCTGTCGGCGCTCGGCCTGTCGGAATGGATCGCGAAGACGCCGGAGGAGTACGTGGATATCGCGGTCCGGCTGGGCGAGGATGAGGCGCGTCGAGCCAGCTTGCGCAGGGAGCTTCGTCCGCTCATGAGAGCCTCTGCCCTTGTCGATGCGGAGCGCTACTGCCGTGCTGTCGAGGCGGCGTACCGCAAGATGTGGACGGACTACTGCGGGCGCGAGGCAGGAGGCAGGGCGGCTTGAGCGCGGGCGTTTGGGAAGCCTACGCAATCAAGTACGCGCACCACGCTCGCCGGGCGTCGGAGAACTTCCTCGGCGGCGACCCGCACGACGGCCCCATGCCGCTCGACTATTTCGTTTGGCTCCTGCGCGCCGGGGAACGCGCGATCGTCATCGATACCGGGTTCTCCGCAGCCGTCGCCATGCGCCGAGGCCGGGAGCATCTGCGATGTCCTGCGGCGGCGCTGGCGCGGCTCGGCGTCGATGCGAAGACGGTCAGGGATGTCGTGATCACACATCTGCACTACGACCACGCGGGCAACTTCGAGCTCTTTCCGCGCGCGACGTTTCACCTTCAGGACCTGGAGATGCGCTACGCCACCGGGCGGCACATGGCTTCGCCCGCGAATGGCGGCGCATACGACGTGGAGGATGTCGCCGGGATGGTGAAGCGCGTCTACGCCGGCCGCGTGCGGTTTCACGACGGCGAGAGCGAGATCGCTCCTGGTGTCTCGGTGCACCTCGTGGGCGGCCATACCATGGGCTTGCAGGTCGTCCGTGTCGCCACTCGCCGCGGAAATGTCGTGATCGCCTCCGACGCGAGCCACTTCTACGCGAACATGGAGCAGGAGCGTCCGTTTCCCATCGTCTGGTCGATCCCCGACATGATCGCGGGCTACGCGGCCTGCCGCTCCCTCGCGCAGTCGCCGGGGCACATCATTCCCGGCCACGATCCCCTGGTGCTCGAGCGCTATCCTGCCGCGGCCGGGATGGAGGGAATCGCGGCGCGCCTGGACTAGCAAGTCCGGGAGGCGGTTTCTTGCTATAAGGCGCCGTGGACTTCGATTTCGACACGCCGGCCTCGCACGAAGGCGCCTGGAGCACGCGCTGGGAGCGCTACGCGGGACGCGACGTAATTCCCTTGTGGGTCGCCGATACGGACTTCCGTCCGCCGCTAGCGGTGCTGGACGCCATGGAGGAGCGCGTGCGCCAGGGGTTCCTCGGCTACAGCGAGCAGCCACGGGCGCTCCGCGACGCGATCGTCGAGCGCCTGGAGCGCCGCTACGGCTGGCGCATCGACCCGAGCTGGATCGTCTTTCTCCCGGGCGTCGTCCCCGGCTTGCATCTCGCGGCGCGCTCGCTCAGCGCCCCGCACGAGCATTCGCTCGTGCCCGTGCCGGTCTACCATCACTTGCGCAAGGCGCCCGAGCTCGCGCCGCGGCCCTGGAGAGCCGTGCCGCTCGTCCTTCAGGGCGGCCGATGGGTCTTAGACGAGGCGGATCTCCGCCGCGCCATGCGCCCGGAGACGCGGCTCTTTTTCCTCTGCAATCCGCAGAATCCCGGCGGGACGGTCTTCAACCGGGGGGAGCTCGCTCGGATCGCCGACGCGACGGCGCCCGCCGTGATTATCTCGGACGAGATCCATTGCGATCTCATTCTCGACCCCGGCAAGC
>JAFAGU010000374.1 GCA_019237595.1 Betaproteobacteria bacterium
GCGCCGCGGAACCCTTGGGCGTGAAGCGCTTCGAGCGCCTGCTCTCCGATTCGCGGCGAAACCAGCGCCACGCCGCGGTAGGCAGATGGCCGCGCGGCGATCAGGTCGGCGGCCGCGGAATGGTCGGAGCCATGCACCGCCGATTGCACGACGACGCCGCGCTCGACGCCGAGATCGGCGTGGAGGGCGAAGAGCGTTTCCTTCGGCGCTTCGCGCTCGGGCGTATAGCCGCGCTCGGGCGCATAGGGGAAGCGCCGCACCGGGCCGAAGACGTGGAAATGGGCGTCGCAGGCGCCGCGTGGGAGCCGCAGTTTCGTTTTTCCGGGGGTCGTGAGGTAGGGCGGCACGCCCGCGCGATTGTAGACTCGCGCCCATCCCGGACCGCATCGCGTGCGAACACCGGGTATAGAATTTCCGCGGTTCCTTCTGGAGGAGGGCAGCAAATGGCGCGCTTCACCCTGAACGGCAAATCCACCCAAGTCGACGTCGAGCCTGCGACCCCGCTCCTGTGGGTGCTGCGCGAGCAGGTCGGTCTCACCGGAACGAAATACGGCTGCGGCGTCGCCCAGTGCGGCGCGTGCACCGTGCACATCGACGGCAAGCCGGTGCGCTCCTGCGTGACCCCGGTGTCCGAAGTCGAGGGGAAGAAGATCACGACCATCGAAGGCCTCGCGAAGAACGGCGCGCTCAACCGCGTGCAGAAGGCCTGGCTCGAGCACGACGTCCCGCAGTGCGGCTATTGCCAGTCCGGGATGATCATGGCCGCGACCGCGCTCCTCAGCGCGAAGCCCAACCCGACCGACGCGGACATCGACGCCGCGATCACCAATATCTGCCGCTGCGGCACCTTCCAGCAGGTGCGCGAAGCGATCCACGCCGCCGCGAAGGCGAAAGCCTAGGAGGATCGACATGAAAATGAACCGCCGGTCCTTCATCATCAGCTCCGCCGCCGTCACGGGCGGCCTCGCGCTCGGCTTCAACCTTCCGTTCGGGCCTCGCGTCGTTCGCGCCGCGGACGGCTCGCCCGAGATCAACGCCTGGGTGGTCATCCGCCCCGATGAAACCGTCGTCATCCGCATCGCCCGCTCGGAGATGGGGCAGGGCTCGCTCACCGGCCTCGCGCAACTATGCGCCGAAGAGCTCGAGTGCGATTGGGCGCGCGTCACGACCGAATTCCCGACCCCGGGCGCCAATGCCGCGCGCAAGCGCGTCTGGGGCGACTACAGCACGGGCGGCAGCCGCGGCATCCGCACCTCGCACGAATACGTGCGCAAGGGCGGCGCGGCGGCGCGCATGATGCTCGTCAAGGCCGCCGCCGACCAGTGGAACGTGAGCCCGTCCGACTGCTCGGTCTCGAAAGGCGTCATCACCGGCCCCGGCGGCCGCAAGACGACCTATGGGAAGGTCGCCGAGGCAGCGGCGCAGCTGCCCGCGCCCACGGACGTGCCGCTCAAGGATCCGAAGGACTGGAAGGTCATCGGCAAGCCGCTCAAGCGCCTGGACACCGCGGACAAGGTGAACGGCAAGCTCGTCTATGGCCTGGACATCAAGCTCCCGGGAATGCTGAACGCGGCCATCAAGGATTCGCCGGTCTTCGGCGGCAAGGTCGCGAGCTTCGACGGCGCCAAGGCGCAGTCGATGGCGGGTGTCAAGAAAGTGGTGCAGGTGGGCGACTCCGGCGTCGCCGTCATCGCCGACACGTGGTGGCACGCCAAGACGGCGCTCGACCAGGTCGACGTGAAATGGGACTTCGGCGAGAACGGCAAGGTCTCGAGCGAGTCGATCGCCGAGCAGCTGAAGGCCGGCCTGGACGCGCAGGAAGCGTTCGTCCACAACACGGCGGGCGATGCCAACGCGGCGATCGCCTCTTCGGCGAAGAAGGTGTCCGCGGAATATTCGTACCCGTTCCTGAACCACGCGCCCATGGAGCCCAACAACGCCACGGTGCTCTATACGGACGAGCGCTGCGAGGTGTGGTGTCCCACGCAGAACGGCGAAGCGGCGCTCGCCGCGGTATCGGAAGCCTCGGGGCTGCCGATCTCCAAGTGCGACGTGCACAAGACGATTCTCGGCGGCGGCTTCGGGCGCCGGGGCTTCACCGACTACGTCCGGCAGGCGGTCCTGATCGCGAAGCAGACGCCCGGCACGCCGGTGAAGATGGTGTGGTCGCGCGAGGAGGACATGACGCACGGCCGCTATCACCCGATCATGCAGGCGCGCCTCACCGGCGGCCTGGACGAGAAGGGCAATCTCAAGGGCCTGAAGATCCGGCTCTCGGGCCAATCGATCCTCGCCTCGGCGCGGCCCGAGGCGCTGGACAAGGGCAAGGACCCGTTCACGTTCCAAGGCTACTGGCCGCAGGGCGAGCACTCGCTGGAATACACGATCGAGAACCTGCACATCGACCACGCGATGCGGAACACGCACATCCTGCCCGGCTTCTGGCGGGGCGTGAACATCAACCAGAACGCGATCTTCCTCGAGTGCTTCATCGACGAGCTCGCGCACGAGGCGGGCCGCGACCCGCTCGAGTTCCGCCGCTCGATCATGTCCAGGAACCCGAAGTCGCTCGCGGTCCTGAACGCCGTGGCGGAGAAGGGCGGGTGGGGGAAGCCGGTCGCGAAAGGTCATCACCTCGGCCTCGCGCACTTCCGCGCCTTCGGAAGCTACGTCGCCGCCTGCGCGGAGATCTCCGTGCGCGACAACGGCAGCAAGGTGAAGGTCCACAAGATCACCGCCGCCACCGATTGCGGCTACGCGGTGAATCCGGCGCAGATCGAGCGGCAGATCGCGGGCTCGTTCGTCTATGGCCTGTCGGCCGCCTTCATGCAGGAGTGCACCGTGAAGGACGGCGCGATCCAGCAGACGAACTTCCACGACTTCAACTCGATGCGCATCGCGCAGATGCCGAAGGTCGTCTCGATCGTCATGCCCTCGGGCGGCTTCTGGGGCGGCGTGGGCGAGCCGACGATCTGCGTCGCCGCGCCTGCGGTGCTGAACGCGTACTTCCGCGCCACGGGCAAGCGCATCCGGACCATCCCGCTCAAGAACCACGGGATCGAGATGGTGTGAGGCTCGGCTTCCTGATCCCATTTCTCTTCTTTAGTGGGATCGTGTCGGGGCAGGGGATGGCCGGCGATCCGGCCCGCGGAAGGTCGATCGTCACCGACCGGCAGGCGGGACTCTGCCTCCTCTGCCATAGCGGGCCTTTCCCCGAGGAGCGCTTCCAGGGCGACCTCGCTCCCGACCTTTCGGGGGTCGGGAGCCGCTATTCGGTCGCGGAGCTGCGCCTGCGGATGACCGACCCGGCGCGCTTCAATCCCCAGACCATCATGCCGGCCTACGGGAGGAGCGAAGGCTTCGCCCGCGTCGCGCCGGCCTTTCGCGGCAAGCCGCTTCTCGACGCGCGCCAGATCGAGGACGTCGTCGCTTTCCTCGCGACGCTGAAATGAACCGACGATCCTTCATCGCGACGAGCGGGGCGCTTCTCCTCGTGGGGAAGAGCGCCTCTTCCCTCGCGACGCCCGAAGAGATGCAGGAGGCGATCCGCAAGGCG
>JAFAGU010000123.1 GCA_019237595.1 Betaproteobacteria bacterium
CGCTCATGGATCGCATGCTCACGCCGCATCGCGCGCCGCGGATCGAGCCCGTGAGCATCCACGAAGTCCTCGAGCGCGTGCGCAGCCTGGTCGGCGCGGAGTTCTCGATGGAGGTGACGCGCGATTACGACCCGAGCCTTCCAGACGTCCTGGCCGACCGCGAGCAGCTCATCCAGGCGGTGTTGAACATCGCCCGCAACGCCGCGCAGGCGGGCGCCCGAAATGTCGGATTTGTGACGAGGGCGCTCCGCCAGGTGACCATCCTCAAGCACCGCTACAAGCTGGCACTAGAATTGCAGGTAGTGGACGACGGGCCCGGCGTGCCGATCGAGATCCAGGACCGGATCTTCAATCCGCTCGTTTCGGGCAGGGAAGGCGGAACCGGCTTGGGGCTCTCGCTCGCGCAGACGTTCGTGCAGTATCACCACGGCGTCATCGAGTTCGAGTCCCGCCCGGGCCGCACAATATTCAGGATCCTCCTGCCACTAACATGAAACCGGTCTGGATCGTCGACGACGACCGCTCCATCCGATGGGTGATCGAGAAGGCGCTCAGCCGCGAGGGCATCGCCTTCAATTCCTTCTCGACCGCCCAGGAAGCGCTCGACGCGCTCTCCGATGGCCCGCCTGAGGTGCTCGTCTCCGATATCCGGATGCCCGGCCAATCGGGCCTGGAGCTCCTGCAGGCGGTGAAGCACCGCCATCCGGCCGTTCCGGTCATCGTGATGACCGCCTATTCCGACCTCGATTCCGCGGTCGCGGCTTTCCAAGGTGGCGCGTACGAGTACCTCCCCAAGCCCTTCGATGTCGATCAGGCTGTCGAGCTCATCCGGCGCGCGCTCGACGAGAGCCGGAGGGAGGCCGAAGCGGTCGAGCCGGTCGTGGTCGGCCAGGAAATCCTCGGCCAGGCGCCCGCGATGCAGGAAGTCTTCCGCGCGATCGGGCGGCTTTCGCAGTCGAGCGCCACGGTTCTCATTACAGGCGAGTCGGGAACCGGAAAGGAGCTTGTTGCGAGGGCGTTGCACCGCCATGGTGCACGCGCCTCAAAACCGTTTGTCGCCATCAATACCGCGGCGATGCCCAAGGACCTGCTCGAGTCCGAGCTCTTCGGCCACGAGCGAGGCTCGTTCACCGGCGCGCAGCAGCAGCGGCGCGGCCGATTCGAGCAGGCAGAGGGCGGCACGCTGTTCCTCGACGAGATCGGCGACATGCCGGCGGAGCTGCAAACGAGGCTGCTGCGCGTGCTCTCCGACGGAACGTTCTATCGCGTCGGCGGCCACCAGCAGATGAAGGCTAACGTACGCGTCATCGCCGCCACGCACCAGGATTTGGAAAGCCGCGTGCGCGAAGGCACGTTCCGCGAAGACCTGTACCACCGGCTGAACGTCATCCGGCTGCGCTTGCCCAGCCTGCGCGAGCGCTCCGAGGACATCCCGCTCCTCGCCAAGCATTTCCTTGCGTCGAGCGCGCGCCAGCTCGGCGTCGAGACCAAGCGCCTCGCGGACGCGGCGCTCGCGCATCTATCGCGGCTCGATTTCAAGGGAAACGTCCGCCAGCTCGAGAATCTCTGCCATTGGCTGACGGTGATGGCGCCCGGTCAGGTCGTCGAGCTCGGCGACCTGCCCGCCGAGTTCCGCGACCAGGCCGCCGTGCTCGTGTCCGACTGGATCGGCGCGCTCGAGCGCGAGGCGGAGCTTCGCCTCGCGCGCGGCGAGACAGGCATACTCGACGAGCTCTCCCGGCAGTTCGAGCGCTCGCTCATCACGCAGGCGCTCAAGAAGACCGGCGGCCGGCGCATCGAAGCGGCGAGCCTGCTCGGCATGGGCCGCAACACCATCACGCGCAAGATCCAGGAGCTCGGCATCGAGGGGGAAGACGCCGCGGACTAGAATCGCCGCGGTGAAGCTGTCGGTCGTCGTCCCGGTCTACAACGTCGAGCGCTACCTCGCCCAGTGCCTGGACAGCCTCTTCGCGCAGACGCGTCCCGTCGAGGAGATCATCGCCGTCGACGACTCCGACGACTCCTCGAGCGCGATCCTTTCGAGCTACGCGTCGTCCCGCGCGGTGTTGCGCGTCGTGCGGGGCCCGGGAAAGGACGTGAATGCCGCGCGAAACCTGGGCGTCGAGCTCGCGAGCGGCGAGTGGCTCGCGTTCGTCGATGCCGACGACTTCGTCGATCCGCCTCGCTTCGAGCGGCTGCTGTCCCTCGCCGAGCGGCATTCGGCCGACATGGTCGTCGGAAACGGGCGCTATCACTACGAAGGCGCGAAGCCCGACCGGCCGATCTACGTTGACCATCCTCCGGCGGGACCGATGCCTGGAGCCGAATGGCTCGCGCGCAAGCTGGAGGCACGCAGCTTCCTGCACGCGGTTTGGATGCATGTCTATCGACGCGACTTCCTTCTGGCGAACGGCATGCGCTTTCCCGACGGCGTGCTGCACGAAGATGTCGTCTGGACGACGAGGGCGCTGGTGGCAGCAAGGACAATCGCCTACGACGATGCGCCGCTCTATGCTTATCGTGCCGCTGCTCCTGCGAGAGCGCCGGACCCGGTGACCTCCGGAGACGCTGCGGCGGAGCGCTCGGCTGGCACTCGCACCATGGCCTATGTGCTGAGGAACCGCGACCGCTTCAGCGCCGCCGCGATCGACGAACGGACGAAGCGGGTCATCGAGGGCGCGAAGTTCAACGCGACGACGCTCGCGTACATCGCGGCGCAATGCGGCGAATCGTCCGTGGCGCGGGCGATCCGCTGGCAGCTCGTCGATGGCGGCCTCTCCGTTTTCCACAAGATCCGCCAGTTGTCGGATCCGGCGCTCAGGCGCGACGAGTGGCGCAAGACCCGGCGAGATGGCTTCCTTGCCCTGCTATGGCGGAACGCGGTGGACGCGCGGCAGCGACGGAAGATCGCCGCGCGCTACTTGCGGACGGTGCTCGCGGGCGGTTTCACCTGGTCAGCGAAGCGCGCCGGGCCGGGCGCGTAGATAGGCGTCCGTCTCCGCGAGGCCGCCGGGCGATCCGACTTCGTAGAACCGCTCGCCGACTTCGACGCCCGCTACGCGGCCGGCGGCGGCCAGAGGGCCGAGTAGGTCGGCCAGATCAAAAGACACATCGGCGGGTCGATCGGCGATGAGCGATGCTCGGAGCGCCGTTAATCCATAGTCGATGTACCGCATCGCGGGCGAGCGATGCTTCTTGTCGTAGACCAGCACCTTGCCGTTGGCATACTCGATGTTGCTCGCGTCCCAGCGGTCCTCGTTTCGGAACACGGTCATGAGCGCCGGGAAGAGCGAGGCGCGAAAGGCGGCCTCGATCGCCTTGTAGTCGCACGGGAGGTAGGAGTCGCCGTTCAGCACGAAGAACGCTTCGCCTAGGAAAGGAAGCGCGCGACGCAAGGCGCCGCCGGTGCCGAGAAGCCGCTTGCCGTCGGTGGAGTACCGTATCCGCACGCCCCGGGAAGCGCCGTCGCCAACGTGTCGCTCGATCTGATCTCCAAGAAATCCGACGCAGAGCACGACTTCGCGGTATCCATGCCGGGCGAGGAGCTCCAGTTGGTGGTCGATGAACGGTCGCCCGGCGACCTCGATGAGCGACTTCGGGATCTTTTCGGTCACCGGGCGGAGGCGCGTCGCCAGCCCTCCGGCCAGGATGGCGACCGGCAGGCTCACGACAGGACGACCTTGGTGCCCTCGAAATCGAAGCGGAAGCGCACTTCCTCGAGGCCTGCCTTCGCCATGGCATGCCGCAGGCGGTTGCGGTCGGAGGCGTAGAAGAGCAGGAACCCGCCGCCACCGGCTCCGACGAGCTTGCCGCCGATGGCGCCGTGGCGGCGGCCAAGCTCGTACCACTCGTCGATCTTCGGGTTCGTCATCCCGCTCGAGCGGCGCTTCTTGTGCTCCCAATGCTCGTGCATGAGCTCGCCGAAGAGCGCGGCGTTGCCATCGCGAAGCGCCTTCTCGCCGCGCATCCCCAGCTCCTTCACGTAGTGGAGATTCTCCAGCATGGCGCGGTCGTGGCCTTCGCTGCGGGTCTTCTGGTCCTGGAGGATGGAGCCTGCGCTGCGCGAGAAGCCGGTGAAGAAGAGCAGCAGGTTGTCCTCGAGATCGAACATCGTGTCGACCGCGAGCGGCAGCGGCTCGGCCTGCACGGTGCCGTCGCGCGCGAAGCGAAAGCACGTGATGCCGCCATACGCCGCGATGTAAGGGTCCTGCTTGCCGATCGGCTCGCCGAGCCGGTCGATCTCGATGTGGCAGGCGAGCTCGGCGAGCTCGCGCGGATGCAGGAGCCGCATGCGGTGCGCGTAGAGCGCCTTGAGAAGCGCCGTGGTGAAGCTCCCCGACGAGCCCAGCCCCGTTCCCGCAGGAATGTCGGCGAGCGTCGTGATCTCGATTTGCGGCGTCTTGAAGCCGAGCAGCGCGATCGCTTCCCGCAGGATCGGATGGCGCACGTCCGCGGCGGCCTCCACATGCTCGAGCTGCGAATACTTGAGGTAGATCCCCGGCGTGAACGGGCGCATCACGGTGACGTAGACGTACTTGTCGATCGCCGCCGCGACGAGCGAGCCTTCGTGCTCGCGATAGTAGGAAGGCAGGTCGGTCCCGCCGCCGCCGAGCGTGATCCGGAGCGGGCTTCGCGTGATGATCACCGGACGTTCCTCGCGTACACGGCCTCTACGATCTCGAGCGCGCGACGCGCACTCTCGAGGCCGGCATCCGGCTCGCGTCCCAGGCGAATGTCTTCCAGGAAGGTCGAGAACTCCACTGCCCAGGAGCGATCCGCCATCGGGTACTCCCAGATGGTGGTCTCCGGCGGCCCCATCTCGGGCCGCATTGCGTAGTGCGCGAGACGCTCGACGCCGTAGCTCCCGCCGAGGCCGTCGACCTGGAGCTTTCCCTTCTTCCCATAGAGCTCGAGCGAAAAAAGGTTCTTCCATTCCGTGCAGCTCACGTGCAGGAAGGCAGCCTGGCCGCCTTTCGTCCGCAGAAGCAGGAATGCGTTGTCGTCCACTGCCATGTCCCAGAAGTAGGTCGGCGCGTAGCCGTCGATCTGCTCGAACTCGCCGAGGAAAAGCCTCGCGAGGTCGATGAGGTGCACGCCCTGGTCGATGAGCTCGCCACCGCCCGCTTTTGCCGGGTCGGCGCGCCACTCGCGGTCGTAGCCGGGACGGCCGCCGTGCCCATAGCGGCCGCGGAGGAACATGAGCTCGCCGAGCGCCCCGCTGCGAACGAGCTCCGCTGCCTTCAGTAGTGCGGGGTGGTAGCGATGGTTGAAGCCCACGCGCACTCGCACGCCGGTCTTGCGCGCCGCCTCAGCCAGGGGCGCGAGCTCCGCGGCGCGCCGCGCGGCTGGCTTCTCCACGAGCACGTGCTTGCCGGCGCGCACCGCTTCGAGCGCGATGGGACATAGCTGGTCGTTCGTTGTCGCGACGATGACGACCTGCACGTCGCGGTTGGTTGCCGCTGCATGCCAATCGGACGTCGCGCGCGCCGCATGGGCGGCCGCCGCGCGCTCGGCGCGCGCGAGGTCGAGGTCGGCGCAAACCAGGAGCCGCGCGCCGTCAAGCGACTGCGAGCGCTTGAAGCCGACGCCGCCGCAGCCGATCAAGGCGACTCCCGGTCCCGCGTGGGTCCCGCTCACTTGTCTCCCCACGCGAAGCCGCGGTCCCTGGCCACGATGCGGCGAAGCGTGTACACGTCGCTTTCACGCAGCTCCCGGAGATGCTCGGGAAACGATTCCCAGTCGTCCCACACCGCAGCAATGAGTTTCCCGGTGATGCCGTCGCTTCGCGGCGAGGCGAGGAAGACCGCGAGCTTCGCCGGCACTTCGAGCGGCACGCCGCCACGGTCCTTCTGGCGTTGCGCGGCTTCGTGCGCCGCCTGGCCGACCGCCTGCGCGCCTGCCTCGAGGACATCGTCCAGCAACCTGGTATTGAGCGCGCCGGGGGCGATGCAGTTCACGTCGATATGCCATGGCGCAAGCTCGACCGCGAGGGTCTCGGCGAGCCGGACCACCGCCGCCTTGGACGCGGCGTATGCGCTCATGCCCGGCATGGGCTTCGTCGCGCCGCCGCCCGAGAGCTGGATGATCTTCCCGTAGCGCCGGGATTTGAGATGCGGAAGTGCCGCGCGAACGAGGAGCGCCGAGCCGAGGAGATTGACCGATACCGCGCTCGCCCAGTCTTCCCAGGCGACGGCATCGAGGGAGCCCTTCGCTCCGTGAACTCCGGCGTTGTTCACCAGGATATCGATCTTCCCGAAGCGTTCGAGCGCGGCCGCCACGACGCGCTTCGTATCGTCCGCGCTGGCCACATCGGCGCTAAGCGCGAGGACGCGTGCCGCCGCGCCGTCAGCGCAACGGGCGAGCTGGCGAGCGGCCTCGTCGACGCGTGCCGCTCTACGGGCGAAAAGAACGACGCTTGCTCCTGCGCGCAGGTACGCCTCCGCGATCGCCAATCCGAGGCCCTCGCTCGCGCCCGAGATGATCGCCACGCGCCCGGCAAGCACGAGGTCAGGCGCCGCCATTCAGGTGCGCGCCTCGAGGACCCAGGAATTCGCCGCAAGGTATTCCACGGTGCGCAGGATGCCTTGCTTTATGGACAACTTTGGCCTCCACCCGAGAGCGCGGATTCTTGCACAGTCGAGGAAGATGAACGGGCTGTCGCCGACCCAGCCTCGCTCGCCGCCGGCGTAGCGCAGCTCCGGGCGCAGGCCGAGGTGGCCGGTAATCCAGCCGATGGAGTCGTTCACCGTGCAGTATTCGTCCGTTCCGAGATTGAAGACGTTCACCCGGTCGCGGCATTGCGCGACGGCGAGCAGCATCGCATCCACGCAGTCCTGCACATAGAGGTACGACTTGCGCTGCTTCCCGTCGCCAAGGACGCGAAGCTCCTTCGGGTCGCGCCGCAGGCTCCGGTAGAAATCGAACACGTGGCCGTGCGTGTATCGCTCGCCGAGGATGGAAACGAACCGGAACAAGAATCCCTGGAACCCGAAGCCTTCGCAATACGCCTGGATGAGGGCTTCGCCGGCGAGCTTCGAGGCGCCATAGAGGGAGGTCTGGACCGGAAAGGGAGCCGCCTCCGGAGTCGGAAAGACATTCGGCTCGCCATAGACGGAACCGGTCGACGAAAAGGCGATGCGCCGCACGCCGGCACGGCGCATGGCCTCGAGGACGTTGAAAGTCGCGATCGTGTTCTGCTCGAGATCGCGTCTTGGGTGCTCGGTCCCGAATCGCACGTCCGCGTTGGCCGCGAGGTGGAACACGATATCGACGCCCGCCATCTCCCGCCCGAGCGATGCGGGATCGAGAAGGTCGGGCGCGACCAGCCGGAAGCCAGTTTTCTGGAGTGCGCCTTCGACGAATCGCCGCGGCCCGGTCGAGAAGTTGTCGATTCCGGGGAGGTGCCAGCCGTCTGCGAGGAGGC
>JAFAGU010000016.1 GCA_019237595.1 Betaproteobacteria bacterium
GCCCCGGAGAAGATGTAATGGCCAGAACCAGGACTCCACCCGCCACGCGCGGCCGCTCCGGCGGAGGATTCCTGCTCGGCATGTTCGTCGGCCTGCTCGTGGGCCTCGCCGCCGCGCTCGCCGTCGCGTTCTACCTGAACAAGACGCCGATCCCATTCCTGAGCGCAAGCAAGGGGCGGCCGGCAGAAAAGGACGCGAAGCTGCCGCCGATCGCCGGCATGCCGCAAGGGACGCCGGCCGGCACGCCGGAGAAGCCGAAGTTCGACTTCTACAAGATCCTTCCCGGGAGCGAGGAGCCGGTGAGCGAGAAGGAGCTCCAGGCACGCGCGGCCGCCGCGAAGAAAGGCGGTCAACAGGAGCTCTCGAAGGACGTTTATTTCATCCAGGCAGGCTCGTTCCAGAACCCGGCCGACGCGGACAACCAGAAGGCTCGCCTCGCGATCCTCGGGTTCGAATCGAGCGTCGAGCCCGCCAACCTCCCCGACAAGGGCACGTGGTACCGCGTGCGCATGGGGCCGTACACGAAAGTGGACGAGATCAACCGCGTGCGCCAGTCGCTCGCGCAGAACGGCATCGAGGCGAGCCTCGTGAAGATCAAGGAGCAGCAGTGACGACGAATTTCAAGCGACGCATCCTCCTCGCCGCGCTCGCGGCCATCCCCTTCCGCGCGCAGCTTGCGCGCGCCCAGGCCGGAAGCTTCACGGAGCTGAAGCCGCCCCAGCCGGTGGAGACGGGGAACAAGATCGAGGTGGTCGAGTTTTTCTGGTACGGATGCCCGCACTGCTACAACCTCGAGCCCCTTCTCGAGACGTGGCTGAAGAAGCAGCCGCCCGACGTGGAGTTCCGGCGCATCCCGGCCGTTTTCAACGAGCGCTGGGCACTCGATGCGGGGATGTTCTTTACGCTCGAGGCGCTCGGCGTGCTCGAGAAGCTGCATCGCCCGCTCTTCGATGCGATCCATCGCGACCGCCTGCGGACCGACGACGTGGCGGCCCGCGACCAGTGGCTGCAGAAGAACGGAGTGGACCCAAAGAAATTCGAGGACACGTTCCGCTCGTTCGGCGTGCAGAGCAAAGTAAAACGCGCCGCCCAGCAGACCATCGCCTACAAGATCGACGGCACGCCGGCGATGGCGGTGCAGGGCCGCTACACGGTGAGCGTCGAGCAGGGGAACGGACAGGCCGGCATGCTCGCCGCCGTGGACCGGCTCGTCGATCAGGTCCGCAAGCGCAAGGCGGGCTAGCGCAGCTTCGCGACGCCGATGGGCTCTGCGAGCGCGCCGCCGCCTTGCCCCCACGACTGGATGCCGCCGCGATACCAGAGCACCTGCGTGTAGCCCAGCCTCACGGCACGCAGCGCGGCGTTGTACGAAAGCCAGCATCGCGCACTCGCGCAGAAAAATACGATCGGCCGCGCCCGGTCGCCCTTCGTGGCGGCCTGGAGAAAGCGCGCAAGCGCTGGCTGGATTGCGTCGTCGAAGCCCTGTCCCTCCCCCGCCCCGGGCACCCAGATCGCGCCCGGAATCGTCAAGTGGCGGTTTCCCTCGCCCAGCACGTCGAGAAGGATCGGCGCTTCGGCGCCACCGGCCTGCATCAGGCGCCGCAGGACGGCGGTGGAGATCGTCCGCGCACCGGGGATCTGGATCGGCGTCGGAGCGGCATGCTCTCCCGCTCGGAGCTCGCTCGTCGCCGGCACGCCGAGATCTTCGTCCTCGCTCACCTGCGCCTGCGTCGCCGTACCGACGAACAGGACGCATAGCGCGGGGAGCAGAACGGCCGGGCGCACAATCCGAGGCTATCACGGTAGACTGGAGTGAAATCCCAACGGGAAGGGACCCCGACCGATGAAGAGCCTGCCCCGCCGCGCCGTGCTCGCGGCCCTTGCGTGGTCCCTTGCGGGCGGCGCAGCGCTGGCCCAGCAGCCCCCCATCTCGGGACGCGAGTTCGCCGAGCTATCGCCAGCGGTTCCAATCAACACCGGCGACCGGATCGAGGTCCTGGAGTTTTTCTACTACGGCTGCCCGGTCTGCTACGAGGCGCAGCCGCACATCGCCAAGTGGCTGATGCGGGCCGGGCCCGATATCGCGCTCATCCGCGTGCCCGCGGCATTTACGGAGAGCTCGGAGTCGTTCGCGAGGACCTTCTACACGTTGAGTGCGATGAACCAGATCGCGCGGCTGCACTGGCCGATCTACGACAACCACCATTTCGACGGCCGGCAGTTGAACGAGGAAAAGAACATCGTCGAGTGGGTGGCTTCCAACGGCGTCGACAAGGACAAGTTCACGACGCTGTGGCATTCGCCGGAGATTGAGGCGCAGGTCGCTTCGGCGAAAAAGGCGCTCGACACCTACCAGGTCAAGGGCGTCCCGAGCTTCGTGGTCGACGGCAAGTACATCACCTCCGCCAAGATGGCAGGGAGCACGCGCGAGATGGTCCGCGTGGTCGAATATCTCGTCGGGCGGGCCGCCGCCGAGCGCAAAAAGCAGTGAAGGTCGTCATTTCCGGCGCCTCGTCCGGGATCGGCGAGGCGCTGGCGCGCTACTACGACGAGCCCGGCAATGTGCTCGGCTTCATCGCGAGGCGCAATGTCGCCGGGAACTTCCGATCGCAGGTTGCCGCATTTTCCGTCGACGTGACGGATGTCCCCGCGCTGGAAGCCGCTGCCAACGATTTCCTCGCGCGCTTCGGAGCGCCGGACCTCGTCATCGCGAACGCGGGTATCGGCGTGGGCACGCACGGGGACGAGATCGCCGACGTGGAGAAGCTGCGCCGCATCCTCGAGGTCAACGTGACCGGCATGGCCGCGACGCTCGCCGCATTCGCTCCCGCGATGCGCAAGGCGGGCGGCGGGACGCTTGTCGGCGTGGCGAGCGTCGCCGGGTTCCGGGGGTTGCCGGGGTCCGGCGCCTACTGCGCGTCGAAGTCGGCCGCCATAACCTGGCTCGAGAGCATGAGGGCGGAGCTGCACGGTAGTGGGGTGAGCGTCGTTTGCATCTGCCCAGGCTACATCGACACGCCGATGACGCAATCGAACCGCTATCCCATGCCGTTCCTGCTATCGCCGGATGAGTTTGCCCGCCGCATGGCGCGAGCAGTGCGCGCAAAGCGGCGCCTCGCAGTCATTCCCTGGCAGATGGCGCTGGCATCGGTGCTGCTGCGGCTCGTCCCCGGCTGGCTCTACGATCGGCTCGCCGCACGGGCGCCGCGCAAGCCGCGGGACGTGCCTATTTGAAGTCCTGCGGCGCCGCCGACTTCACCGCCGTGGCGCGCCCGAGCCGCAGCATCGCGTAGCTTCCCGGCGCAGCCTCGATCACTTTCAGCGAGCCCGAACCGGGCTTGCGCGCCGGAACCTTGAGCTCGCCCGCGTTCTGCTTCTCCATCCAGCGCTGCCAGTCTTCCCACCACGAGCCGGGATGCTGGGTCGCCGAGCCGAACCATTCGTCGGCCGTCGCGGGCAGCTTCTCGTTGGTCCAGTAATGATATTTCTTCGCCGACGGCGGGTTCACGATGCCCGCGATATGCCCGGAGCCTCCGAGCACGAAGCGCACGCGGCCCAGCGCCGCCGAGCCGAGATAGCGGGCTCCGACATACGTGGTCTTCCACGGCGCAATGTGGTCCTCGACCGTGGAAATGAAATAACAGGGGAGCTCGACCTTTGAGAGATCGATCGGAACGCCCGAGAGCGTGATGCCGCCCGGCACGCCCAGCAGGTTCCGGATGTACATGTTGCGAAGATAGAAGCTGTGCATGCGCGCCGGCATGCGAGTGGAATCGGAATTCCAGTACAGGAGGTCGAACGGAAACGGATCCTTGCCGAGGAGATAGTTGTTCACGACGAAGGACCAGACGAGATCGTTCGCGCGAAGCAGGTTGAAGGTGCCGGCCATCTCGGAGCCCTCGAGGTAGCCGCGCTCGTTCATCTTGCGCTCGAGGTTCTCGACCTGCGCCTCGTCGATGAAGACGCCGAGCTCCCCCGGCTTCGAGAAGTCCAGCAAGCTCACGAAGAACGTCGCGCTCGACACTCGATTGGCCTGATTCGTTTGCTTCAGGTATGCGAGTGCCGCACCGAGCAGCGTGCCGCCGAGGCAGTAGCCGATGAAATTGACCGAGCGCTCGCCGGTCGCGCGCTCGACCGCCTCGAGCGCGCCGAGCGCGCCCTCCTGCAGGTAGTCGTCGAATCCCTTCTGTGCCAGGCGCGCATCGGGGTTCACCCACGAGACGACGAAGACCGTGTGTCCCTGGTCGAGCGCCCAGCGGATGAAGGAGTTCTTCTCGCGCAGGTCGAGGATGTAGTACTTGTTGATCCAGGGCGGGATGATGACGAGCGGCCGCTTGAAAACCTCGGCGGTCGTGGGCTCGTACTGGATGAGCTGCATGAGGTCGTTCTGGTAGACGACCTTCCCGGGCGTGGTGGCGACGTTCCTGCCGAGCTCGAACGCCGTTTCGTCCGTCATGGAGATGCGCAGCTCCCCGCCGCCCTTCTCGATGTCGGAAAGGAGGTTGTTAAGCCCGCGCACGAGGTTCTGGCCGCCGGTGTTCAGCGTCTCTTTCAGCACCTGCGGGTTCGTGACGAGGAAGTTGGACGGCGAGAGCGCATCGACGTACTGGCGCGTGAAGAACGCGACCTTCTTTTCCGATTCCGGGGGCAGCCCCTCCACCTCGGACACGGCGTGCTGGATGTGGCGGGCGGCGAGGAGGTAGGACTGCTTGAGGTAGTCGAAGAGGAAGTTCTTCGACCAGTCCTCGTCCTTGAAGCGGCCGTCGGACTTCGCCGGCTCGGCGACCGGCTCGGCCGGCATGCCGAGCATCTTCAGCCACGTGGACTGCCATAGCCGCATGGAGTCCACCCACCAGTTGATCGACACGCTCGCGACGAGGCTCGGATCCGACGCCATGCGCGCGTAGAGGTCCATGAACGCCTTGGCAATGCCCATCTCGTCCCGCATCGCGGACGAGAGGTTCAGCGCCTGCTTCTGCGCGAACTCGCCGAGGATCTTCGACGAGCGCTCGGCCACGTCCTGGAAAATCTTGGTCTGGTCTGCCTGGTTCATGCCTTAGCGTAGCGCACCACCCCATCCTTGCCTTCGAGGCGTCGGGCGCGGCCCGCATAGTACAGGTAGTGCAGGTGGGCGATGGCCTCCCCCATGGCAAAGAAGGTCTGGTGGACGTCGAGGGACCTTCGGAAGAGGACTGGCAGGAGCTCCCCGGCGCTCGCGGGCTTCGCCTCCAGGGCGGAAAGAAGCTCGCCGAAGCGATCGTCGTGGTGGCGCTCGAGCTCCGCCACGCGCAGGTGCGCCCCCCGAAACGGCTTCCCGTGCGAGGGCAGGACCAGCAGGTCGGCGGGAAGCTCGCGGTAACGGGCGATCGACTGGAGGAAGAGCCGCAGGGGGTCGCCTTCGGGATCGACCGACCAGACGCTCACGTTCGTCGAGATGGTGGAAAGGAGCATGTCGCCGGCGATCAGGACCCCGAGCTCCTCGCAATAGAGCGACATGTGCTCCGGCGCGTGCCCGTAGCCCACCATGACGCGCCACTCGCGAGCGCCGATGGCGATGCGATCCCCATCGATCACGCGGCGATAGGACTGCGGGAAGTCCGGTACGAACGCGGCGTAGCGGTTTCTCCCGCTCACCATCGCGCCCAGGCGCGCTTCATCGAGGCCGTTGCGGCGAAACACCTCGAGCACCGCGTCGCTCGTGTAGCCGGCAGAGCTTGCGCGCACGGCATGCGCGGTCAGGTATTCCCCCTGCGTCATCCAGACTTGCACGCCGAAGCGCTCGCAGAGCCAGCCGGCGTTGCCGGCGTGGTCGGGGTGGTAGTGCGTCACCACGATCCGCTTCAATGAGAAAGCTTTCCCCATGAAAGCGAAGACGCGGTCCCACAGCTCCCTCGTGGTGGCATTGCCGATCCCCGTGTCGACGATCGTCCATCCGTCCTCGTCCTCGAGGAGCCACAGGTTGATGTGGTCGAGCTGGAACGGAAGCGGCATGCGAAGCCAATGCACGCCTTGCGCCACGCGCAGCGCCGTTCCAGGCGCGGGCGGATCGGGAAAGGGATAGTCGAGCGAAGGCTTCGCCGAGGAGGACATCGGATAAACTAAACCTACCATGCTGGCGGATGCCGCGGACCGCACCGAGTTCTCGATCAGCGAACTCGCCCGCGAGTTCGACGTCACGACGCGCGCCATCCGCTTCTACGAGGACCAGGGCCTGCTCGCGCCGCGCCGCGACGGGCAGCGCCGCATCTACACGCCGCGCGACCGCACGCGCCTCAAGCTCACGCTGCGCGGCAAGCGCCTGGGCCTCACGCTCTCCGAGATCCGCGAGCTCATCGACCTCTACGAGCCCGGACGCGACGAGCGGCCGCAGCTCGAGCGCTTTCTCGCCGTGCTGGAAGCCCACATCGGGAGCCTCGAGCGCCAGCAGGCGGATATCGTGGCGCAGCTCTCGGAGCTGCGCGGCTTCGAGCGCAAGGTGCGCAAGCAGCTCAGGGGCCGCCGCCGGGCGGCCGGCGCCCGAGATTGACGTTTACGTAAACGTCAAGTAGCCTGACCGGTCCGGCCCACCGACTTCGACCCGACGCCATGAACCTCCTGCGCTTCGACCACGGCGAGACGATCGCGATGCTGCGCGAGAGCGTGCGCGAGTTCGCCGCGCACGAGATCGCGCCGCGCGCGGCCGAGATCGACCGCGCCAACGAGTTCCCCGCGGACCTGTGGCGCAAGCTCGGCGCGCTGGGCGTGCTCGGGATCACCGTGGAGGAGGAGCACGGCGGCACGGCCATGGGATACCTCGCGCACGTCGTCGCCATGGAGGAAATTTCCCGGGCCTCCGGCTCCGTCGGCCTCTCGTACGGCGCGCACTCGAACCTGTGCGTGAACCAGATCCGCCGCAACGGCAGCGAGGCGCAGAAGAAGAAATACCTGCCCAAGCTCGTGTCCGGCGAGCACGTCGGCGCGCTCGCCATGTCCGAGCCCGGCGCCGGATCGGATGTCGTCGGCATGCGGCTGCGGGCGGAGCACCGGGGCGATCGGTATCTTCTCAATGGCAACAAGATGTGGATCACCAACGGCCCCGACGCCGACGTGCTCGTCATCTATGCGAAGACGAGCGACCAGGGCATCACGGCGTTCCTCGTCGAGAAAGGAACGAAGGGCTTCTCCACGGCGCAGAAGCTCGACAAGCTCGGCATGCGCGGCTCCAACACCTGCGAGCTCGTTTTCCGGGACTGCGAGATCGCGAAAGAACAGATCCTCGGCGAGGAGGGAAAAGGCGTGCGCGTGCTGATGTCCGGGCTCGACTACGAGCGTGCGGTCCTCGCCGGCGGGCCGCTCGGCATCATGGCGGCGTGCCTCGACCTCGTCGTGCCCTACGTTCACGAGCGCAAGCAGTTCGGCCAGCCGATCGGCGAATTCCAGCTCATGCAGGGCAAGCTCGCGGACATGTACACGACGTTCTCGGCCTGCCGCGCGTAC
>JAFAGU010000067.1 GCA_019237595.1 Betaproteobacteria bacterium
CCGGGATGGCTACGCCGCTCTCGGGCATGAAGCAGTCGAACAACGCGCTGCAGGTCGCCGTGGACAACACGCCGGAAAATCCGCTCGACAACCCGCGCATCGAGACGATCTTCGAATACATGAAGCGTGTGCACCACTGGAAGATCGGCGTGGTCACGGACGCTTTCCTCGTCGACGCGACGCCGGCCGCGGCGCAAGCGCACAACCGCTCGCGCGGCCAGTATTTCAATCTCGCCCAGCAGATGATCGGCCACTTTGCCGATGGCACCGCCCAGCCGCTCGCGGGATACCGATCCCTCGCGGCGCTCAACCAGCCGCTCGACGTGCTGATGGGCGGGGGCGCAGCGCACTGGATGAAGGAAGGCAATCCCGAGCTCAAGACCTTTTATCAATACGCGAAGGGCGGCCGGAAGGACGTGGACCTGGTTACCGACGTTGCGCCCCAAAAGGGCTACACGGTCGTGCGCAACCTCGAGGAACTGAAGTCGGCCCCGAACGGGAAAAAGCTCCTCGGCATCTTCTCGGGGGAGTTCCGGCCCGGCTCGAGCGGCCTCGGCCCGGATAACGTCCCCGGCACGCTCGACCGCCTGGTCGCACGCGGCGCGGCGCGCATTCGCGGTAAAGGCGCGAGCGATCCCGAGATCCAGCTCGATCTGCCGCCGCCGCAGGGCACCGGGTGCGGCGCCACTTCGGGCGAATGCTTCCGCCGCGTGCCCATGAAAGCCGAGATGGTGGAAAAGGCGATCGACGTCCTCGATGCGCTGGCAGGACGCAACAGCGGCTGGATGCTGCTCGTCGAGCAATCGCAGTCGGACAAGCTTGCGCACATCCTCGAATACGAACGCAGCACGTACGAAGTCATCGAGCTCGACCAGGCGGTCGCCGCGGTGTCCCGCCGCCTGGCGAAGGACAAGCGAAGCCTGATCGTGCTCACGTCGGATCACGCGCAGCCGCAGACCATCATCGGCGTGGCGATGCCCGGAGCGAGCACGTCCGGAACGTGCTTCTCGACGACGCAGGGCCGCTATCCGATTACGCTCGGCGGCACGGACGGGGATCGTCCGTGCGCGCTGCAGGACGCGGTCGCCACATTCAACGATGCAAGCTTCCCGACCTACGAGGACCGGAACGGCGATGGCTTTCCGGACGACCCGGATCCGGAGATCAAGCTGGTCATCGAGGACGGCGGGCGGCCCACCTACAGCACGACCTACCGCACGAACTTCATGCCGCTCAGGCCGAGCATGGAGTCGGGCGAGGATGGCAAGGTCACCGCGTTGCCGGCGCTGCCGAATCCCGCTCGCCAACCGGAAGGCCTGCTGATGACGGGCAACATGCCTTCGCGAAACGTCAAAGGCGGCGCCAACAAGACCTCCGGAGCGGTCGAGATTGCGCCCCACACGGCGGACGACGTGCTCGTTTCGGCGCAAGGCGCCGGTGCGAATCACTTCGCAGGCATCTACGAGAACGCCGACATCGCTACGAGGCTCGCGCGCGCCTTGGGCGGCCGGCCAAGCAGCGGGCGCGCCGGAACCTTGGGGGGTTTTTGATGAGGTCCGCCAGGCAAGTCCTCGTCGCCATCGCGGCCTCGGGTTTCTGCGCCGCCGCGCACGGAGAATCGCTGGCCGGAAGAGTCACCGACACCATGAAGGCCGCCGTCTTCGAGGCGGCGACCGTGCGCCTGCCGGGCATCGGCGTCGAGGCGAAGACCGACCGCAACGGCTTCTTCCGCATTTCCGACGTGCCACCTGGAGTGCACGCGGTCGTGATCGAGTTTCCGGACGGCAGAAGCGTCGGAACGCGGGTGCTCGTCCGCAGCGACCGCCCGCTCACCTTCTCCGAGTTCGACTACTCGCGCATCGTCCCGCCGGACGAGGACGACGACTACTGAGCGCTACTGCCAGGTCGCGATAGCTTCGACGCGGTGCTGGATCTGGCGCCGCGGCGCCCGCCCGTGGGGCAGGCTCGCGAAGATCTTGATGCGGCGGTGGAGCACCCAGAAGGCGTCGCAGATCGCGTCGTCCGCCTTGCCTGGGTCCTGCAGCCGCGCCATCTCGTCGTCGAGGTTCCAGTGCGCGAGCACCGGCTCGCCGTGCCAGCGCGGCATCGCGGCGCCCTCGGCGGCCTCGCACAGCGTGATGACGAAATCGAGCCGCGGGCCGGCGTGGTTCGCGAGCTCGAGCCAGCTCTTCGGGCGCAGCCCGACCATCGGAAGACCACGGGCTCGCAGGAACTCGAGCACCGCCGGGTGCAGTGCGGCGGCGGGCTCGGCGCCGGCGCTGTACGGCTGGAATTTGCCGGCGCTGACCGATCGCAGGATGGATTCCGCCAGGATGCTCAGCGCGGCGTTGTCGCCGCACACGAAAAGCACGTTCGTTGTTGCCATTGCCGGCTGCAGCCGCCCCTTTCCCCGGGGCAATACTAGAGGCTGCCGCGCCGCGTCAGCAACGACTTACCTGACGGCAGCCTTTCCGCGAGGCAATGCCGACGACATAGCGAACCGTTTTATGACACTTTTGTTACAAAACGATGCTCAAGCGGCCCGGGGCAGCGTCTTCTCGAAGAGGACGGCTCCGGCAATGTCCTTGAGCTGCACGCGAAGCGCTCCGGTCTTTCCGTCGATCTTCATGAGCCCGTAGAACTGGCCGCCCTCCACCGGCGAGACGTTCGCTCGCCCGCCAGGCGCCTTCTGGAAGACGAGCTGCGGGCCGAACGTATCGTCCAGTTTGTTCGGGCCGAAGCCTCCGGCATGGATCGGGCCGGAGACGAATTCCCAGAACGGCGAGAAGTCGGTGAAGCGCGCCTTCGCGGGGTCGTAATAGTGCGCGGCGGTGTAGTGCACGTCGGCCGTGATCCAGACGACGTTCCTGACCTTGTTCTTCTTGAGGAAGGAGAAAAGGTCGGCAAACTCGAACTCGCGGCCGAGCACCGGCCCGTCTCCATTCGCGACCGCTTCGAACTTGTCGCGCCCCTCGGCGTCCTTCCCGTCGTCCACGAGGAGACTGATCGGCATGTCGGCCGAGACCACCTTCCAGGCCGCCTTGGACGCCTTCAACCCGCTCTTCAGCCAGGCGAGCTGCTGCTCGCCGAGGAAGGCTGTGTCCGGGCCGCGCTTCTCCTGCCGGTTGTACGAGTTCGGGCCGCGGTACGTGCGCATGTCGAGCACGAACACGTCGAGGAGCGGACCATAGGAAATCTTGCGGTAGACGCGCTCGGACTCGTCCGCGCCGTGGTAGCGGAGCGGCGCGTACTCGAGGAAGGCGCGCGTCGCCCGCGCGACGAGGAGCTGGACGTTCTTCTCCGTATAGCGCTTGTCCGCCGAGATGTCCTTCGAGTCCGACCAGTTGTTCATCACCTCGTGGTCGTCCCACTGCCACACCTGGGGAATTTCCGCCGACATCCGGCGCACGTTGTCGTCCATCAGGTTGTACTGGTAGCGGCCGCGGAATTCCTTGAGCGTCTCCGCCACCTTGCTCACTTCCTCGGTGACGACGTTCCTCCACACCGCGTCCCCTGGCAGGGCAACCGTCGCAGGGATCGGGCCGTCCGCATAGATCGTGTCGCCGCAATGGATGAAGAAATCCGGCTGGTCGCGGCGCAGGGTGTCGTAGCACTTCATGCCGCCCCATTCCTTGTTGATGCCCCACCCTTGGCCCGCCGTGTCGCCCGACCAGGCGAAGGTAACGTCGCGCCGGCCTGCGGGCGGCGTGCGAAAGCGTCCCTGCACGGATTCGCTCCGCGCTCTTTCGGAAGACAGGTCTTCGAAGGCTACTCTGACGAAAACCTCCCGGTCTGCCGGAAGCCCGGTGAGGTCCACCCGGGCGGTGTAGTCGCTCGTGTCGAGCGCGAGCGGACCGCGCACCTTGACGGCGTCGGAAAAGTCCTCGCGGAACGCGCGCTCGACGACGAGGCGCGAGGGCCGGTCGGCGCGGCTCCAGATGAGCGCCCGGTCGCCGGTGACGTCGCCGATCTGGAGCCCCGAGGTGACCTGCGGCCTCGCCCGATCCGAGGTAATGACGGCGGGCGCCTGGGCGAGCGCGCCCGCTGGCAGCGCGAGCGAGGCACCGGAAGCAAGCGTGGTCTGGAGGAAACGGCGGCGGCTGCGGAACGGACGCACAGGCATGTCAACCTCCCTCTTGGAATCTTCCGAGTCTCTGCCGCAATTATGACTCCACGGTGAAAACGCCCGGCGGCGTATCCTCTCGGGCATGACGATCGCCGCGCTGCCCGAAATCGCCGAGCTGGAGGCGCTGATCGAGCTCGCCGGCCCGCGAGCCGAGGTTCGCCAGCTGGACGAAATCCAGGACGCCCGGGCGCGCTACCCCCTTGTGTCGATCCAGATCGGCTCGCGCTCGCCCGAAGCGCCCGCCATCGGCCTCTTCGGCGGCGTGCACGGGCTCGAGCGGATCGGCACGCACGTCCTCCTGTCCTACCTCGCCGACGTGCTCGAGCGGCTCGGGCGCGACGAGACGCTCGAGCGGCTGCTCGAGTCCGTGCGGCTCATCTTCATGCCGCTCGTCAACCCGGCCGGCATGGTGCGCGCGACCAGGGCGAACGCCAACGGCGTCGACCTGATGCGCAACGCGCCGATCGAATCGCGCGAGCGCGTCACCTTCCTCCTGGGCGGCCAGCGCATCACCCCGATACTGCCTTGGTATCGCGGCGCGCCGGGCGCACCGATGGAACCGGAGAGCCGCGCGCTCTGCGATCTCGTGCGCACCGAGCTTCTGCCTCGGCCCTTCAGCCTCGCGCTCGATTGCCACTCGGGCTTCGGGCTCACCGACCGGATCTGGTTTCCGCACGCCCATACGCGCGACCCGTTCGCCCACCTCGCCGAAGTGCACGCGCTCAAGCAGCGCTTCGACGCCGAGCATCCCGAGCACGCCTATCTCTTCGAGCCGCAGAGCCGCCGCTACCTCACGCATGGCGACCTGTGGGACTACCTGCACGCCGAAGCGGCGGCCGATCAGCGGCTCTTCCTCCCGCTTACGCTGGAGATGGGATCGTGGCGCTGGATCCTCGAGCGGCCGCGGCAGCTCCTCTCGCGCGCCGGCATCTTCAACCCTCTGCGCCGCGAGCGCGCCGAGCGCGTGCGGCGCGACCACATCCGCTGGCTCGATTTCCTCTGCGCCGCCGTGCACGCGTGGCGCGACTGGCTGCCGAGCGGCGACGGGCGCGACCATCACGAGCGGCTCGGCCTCGCCGCCTGGTTCGGTCGCGCGGCGTGAACTGGCTGCTGCTGCGGGGCTGGTCGCGGGAAGCAAGGCACTGGGGCGATTTTCCCGCGGCTCTGAAGACCGCCTTCCCTGGATCGTCGATCCGCACGCCGGACCTTCCCGGCGCGGGCGAACGCTACCGGCAGCGGAGCCCCGTGCGCGTATCGGCCATGGTGGATGTCGTGCGTTCGGCGGAACGCATCGAGGGCAAGATCCATCTCTTCGGCCTGTCGCTGGGCGGCATGGCGTGCATCGACTGGTCGACGCGCTTTCCGTCCGAGGTCGCCTCCTGCGTGCTCGTCAATACGAGCGTCCGGCCCTTCAGCGCCCTGCACGAGCGATTGCGCCTCTCGAGCGTGCCGCGCATTGCGCGCGTCGGTCTCGCGGGAGCAGGAATGACGCGCGAAGCCGGCATCCTGGCGTTGACGAGCCGCCGGGGCAGCGCCGCGCTCGCGGAGCAGTGGGCTTCCTATGCCGCGGAGAAGCCGGTCTCGACCGCCAATGCGGCGCGGCAGCTGCTCGCCGCGGCGCGCTTTCGCGCCCCGTTGGAGGCGCCGCCGGTGCCGGTGCTCGTGCTCGCGAGCGCGCGAGACGAGCTCGTCGACCCGCGCTGCTCGGAAGTCCTGGCAAGGCGCTGGGGCGCGAAGATCGCCTGGCACCCGGATGCGGGCCATGACCTGCCGCTGGACGACCCGCAGTGGGTCGTCGCCGAGGTGAAGCGCTGGCTAGGCGCTCTTGCGGGCGGCTGACTGATCGCCCAGCGTGGCGGCGGCCTTTCCCTGCGACATGTAGCGCGAGCGCTTCGCGGCCTTTACCTTGCGCAGATCCACCCACACGAGCCCGTCGACGCAATACGAAAACGCCGGGTCGACGTTGAACGCCAGGAAGCGCGTCCCGCCCTCTTCGCAGAGCTCGCTGTATTGCTTGTAGAGGATGGGAACCGGCACGCGAAGCGGCTCGAGCTCCTTCTTGAGGACGCGAAGCTCCCCGGCATAGTCGTGGCCGGGGAAAAGCGCGTCGAGCGCGGCTTCCTCCGCCGCCGGAACGGCATAGGGAAAGCGCGCCGACGCCACCTCTTCCTGCGTGCCGAAATGCCGGCGGAAGAAGAACACGATCATGCGGCGCGCCCGCTCGGGGTAGGCGGCGCTCAGGCTCACCGGCCCGAAGAGATAGCGGATTTCCGGATGCGCAAGCAGGTAGGCGCCGATGCCCTGCCACAAGTAGTCGAGGGCGCGCAGGCCCTGGTAGCGCGGCTGCACGAAGCTGCGCCCGAGCTCGAGCGCCTCGGGGAAGCGATCCTCGAGCGTCGGGCAGTACGAGAAAAGCGTGCTCGTGTAGAGCGCCGCCGGCCCTCGCGCGGCGACGAGCTTCGCCGCCTCGCCGAGCCGGTACGCGCCCGCGATCTGCAGGTCTGCGTCGTCCCAGAGCACGACGTGGCGGTAGTAGGCATCGTAGGCATCGATGTCGCGCCGCTTGCCCGTGCCCTCGCCCACGCGGCGGAACGCCACTTCGCGCAGGCGCCCGAGCTCGCGCACCACCGCCGAATCGGGCGTCGCATCGAAAAGGATGATCTTCTTGCCGTCGCCGGTCGCGCCCAGGACCTCGCCGCGCTGCAGCTCGCGGCGGACTTGCGCGCGATCCTCGGGCGCCGCGATGGGCATCGGCGCGGCCCGCAAGCCGAGCAGCTTCGGCCTCGCCTTGCCCGGCGCGGGGCGCTCGGCGGCCGCGACGGCTCGAATTCGCACCGGCACCGCGACGTCATGTCTCAGGAAAGCCGCGAGCCCGTAGAAGCGCGCGGGACGCCAGCCGCCTACTGAGACACGCAGCACCGGCGCATCGAGGTCGGCAGGAAGCTCCTCCGGCGAGCCCGCGATCACCGCCTCTTCCTTCTCGAGGGCGGCCCGGATGGCCTCCTGCGGCACGAGGAGCGGACGAAGGCCCGAGAGACCGAGGAGTTTGTCGTTAGCGACCATGCGCACGTCCGCGCGCACCTGGCGCGCGAGCTTGAGGAGGATCGCCGCCTCGACGAGGCCGGGCGCGCGATCGGCGAGGAGGACGAGGCGCCCGTCGGCGGGGAGGCGCTCGATCTCGCGGCCGGTGACCGTGTAGGTGGCATTGAAGCGGTCGAGCACGCGCTCGACGAACTCGAATCCTTCCGTGCCTTCCGTCGCGGCGAGGAAGGCATTCACGTCGGTTTCCCTGAGGAGCTTGACGAGCGGTTTCAGCATGGCGCGCAACCTAGCGCCCCCATGTTGCAATTTCGCGGCGCGCGTTCGTCACGCCACGGTCATAAACGCGGCGGACCATCCGGGCGTGCTGCGGGCAGCGCTTCGCCTCCTTCGCCTCCTCCCCTGCCTCGCCGCCGGCTTCGCGGCGGCGGGCTTCTTTCCCCTTCTCGATCCGGCCGCGCGCCGCCGAGCCATTGCGCTCTGGTGCCGGTCGCTCCTCTGGGCGGTCGACGTGAGGCTTTCCCGTGCGGGCGCAGCGCCGCGCGGGCCGGCGCTCGTCGTGGCGAACCACGTGTCCTGGCTGGACGTCGCGGCGATCGCCTCGCGCACGCCGGCCACTTTCGTATGCAAGTCCGAGATCGCGGCGTGGCCCGGCATCGGCTGGCTGCTCGAGCGCGCCGGCACGATCTTCATCCGGCGCGGCCGCCTTCGCGACGTCCTGCGCGTGAACGACCTCGTGCGCGAGCGCCTGGCTCGCGGCGAGACGGTCGTCTTCTTCCCCGAGGGCACGACCACCGATGGGACCTTCGTCCTGCCATTCCGCTCGGCGCTCTTCCAGCCTGCCGCGGAGCGCGGCCTGCCGGTTTGTCCCGCCGCCCTGGCCTACTCCACCCCGGCGGCGATCTATGTCGGCGACACGAGCTTCGCCGAATCGCTCTTCGCCATCGCGCGCGAGCCGCGGCTGGAAGCCAGCATCGCCTTCACGCCGGCTCTCGCCAGCGCCGATCGCAAGCGCGCCGCGCGCGAGGCACGACAGGCGATCGTGGACGCCTGCAGGGCGCCTCGCTTCGCGGAGCCTGCGTCGGGAGACCGAAGAAAGCCGCTGCGCCTCGCGCGGGCCTGACCATGGAAGACGACCGCCGGACCGGGATCGATCGCCGCGCCTATGCCGACCTCCTCGACAGCTTCGACGAGGAGCTCGAGATGGAGATTGACGACGGGCGCATGCAGCGCCTGCTGGACGAATTCTCCGAGCATCCCGACCGCGGCAGCCGGCCGCCGGAGATGGACCGGCGCAGATATTTCAAGGAGCTCTTCCGCCTCCAGGGCGAGCTCGTCAAGCTGCAGGACTGGGTCGTGCATCGCAAGCTCAAGATCGTCGTCCTCTTCGAGGGCCGCGACGCCGCAGGCAAGGGCAGCGCGATCAAGCGCATTACCCAGCGGCTCAACCCGCGCGTGTGCCGCGTCGCGGCGCTGCCGGCCCCCAACGACCGAGAGCGCACGCAATGGTATTTCCAGCGCTACGTCGGCCACCTGCCGGCGGGCGGCGAGATGGTCCTCTTCGACCGCAGCTGGTACAACCGCGCGGGCGTCGAGAGCGTGATGGGCTTTTGCAGCGAAGCGGAGCGCGAAGAATTCTTCCGCACCGTGCCCGAATTCGAGAAGATGCTCGTGCGCTCGGGCATCACGCTCCTCAAGTACTGGTTCTCAATCAGCGACGACGAGCAGCACCTGCGCTTCAAGATGCGCCTGCACGACCCGCTCAAGCAGTGGAAGCTCTCGCCGATGGACCTGGAGTCGCGCCGGCGCTGGGAGCAGTACACCAAGGCGAAGGAGGTCATGCTCGAGCGCACGCACATCCCGGAGGCGCGCTGGTGGATCGTCCACGCCGACGACAAGAAGCGCGCGCGGCTGAACTGCATCGCGCACCTGCTCTCGCAGATTCCCTACGACGTCGCGCCCCACGCCGAGGTCGCGCTGCCGGCCCGCGTGCACAACCCCGAATACCACCGCGGGCCGATTCCCCCCGAGATGTACGTCCCCGAGGCTTACTGACCTAGAACGCCTTCGAGAAGACGTAGTAGAGCGTGCCGGAGAGCAGGATCGCCGCCGGCAGCGTCAGCACCCACGCCATGAGGAGGTTGCGGATCGTCGCCATCTGCAGCCCTGACTTGTTCGCCGCCATGGTCCCCGCCACGCCGGATGCGAGGACGTGGGTGGTCGACACTGGAAGGCCGTAGAGGTCGGCCGCGGCGATCGTTCCCATCGCCACGAGCTCCGCCGAGGCGCCCTGCGCGTAAGTGAGGTGCGACTTGCCGATCTTCTCGCCGACGGTGACGACGATGCGCTTCCAGCCCACCATCGTGCCCAAGCCCAGGGCGATCGCCACCGCGACCTTCACCCACAGGGGAATGAACTTCGTCGAGTTGTCGAGGGAGGTCTTGAAGGCGGCGAGGTTCTTCGCCGTCTCGACATCGAGGCCCACGTCGGGCGACTTGGCGAGGAAGCGGATTGCCTCGGAAGCAAGGTACATGTCGTTGCGCACGTTCTGCACCGTGTCGGCGGGCATCTTGCGCATGCTGCCGTGCTTCTGGACATTGTCGGCGATCGAGGCGCCGAGCGCGGCGAGCGCCGGAATCGTGTCGGGCGCCGCCTTGCGCGTGCGCACGAATTCGGTGACGGCCTTGCGCGCGTCGGCGGGCGCGGGCACATTGCCGGCCTGCTTGCGCAGCGAATCCACTGAGACGTGCGCGATGGCCAGGAACTGCGTCACCTGCGAGTCCGGCATGGCGCGGTTGAGCGCGTACGCCGCGGGGACCGTGCCGATGAGGATGAGCATGATGAGGCCCATGCCCTTCTGCCCGTCGTTCGAGCCGTGGGCGAAGCTCACGCCCGTGCACGTGAGGACGAGGATGCCGCGGATCCACCAGGGCGGCGCGCGCCGGCCCTCGGGCTCGCGGTACAGCGCGGGCTTGTTCACGAGGAACTTGAGCGTAAGGAGCAGCACCGCGGCGCAGACGAAGCCCACGAGCGGCGAAAGGACGAGCGAGTAGCCGATCTTCGCGGCCTGCGACCAGTCCACGCCGCTCGTGCCGTCGGCGGCGCGCATGAGCTGGTTCGCGAGGCCCACACCGATGATGGAGCCGATGAGCGTGTGGGAGCTCGAGGCCGGCAGGCCGAGATACCAGGTACCCACGTTCCAGATGATCGCCGCGATGAGGAGCGCAAAGACCATCGCGAAGCCGGCGCTGCTCCCGACCTGGAGGATCAGCTCCACCGGCAGGAGCGAGATGATGCCGAAGGCCACGGCGCCGGAGGAAAAGAGCACGCCGAGGAAATTCCACGTCCCCGACCACACGACCGCGAAATGCGGCTGCAGCGAGTGGGTGTAGATCACGGTCGCCACGGCGTTCGCCGTGTCGTGGAAGCCGTTCACGAATTCGAAGCCCAGCGCGATGAAGAGCGCGACGCCGAGCAGGAGGAACGGGAAGAGCGAGCTCGCCCGGACCTGCGCTTCGGTCACGTCCGCGTAGAGGCTGTAGGCGGTATAGACGACGCCCGCGACGAGCACGCCGAAGAAGATGAAGGCGCTGCCCATGCCGCTGGACGCATTGAGATTGGGCTTGTGCGCCGTCGGCTGCGAGACGTGCAGCGGCGCTGCGAGCTCGGTCATGGATCCCTCCCCGGGGAAAACGTCAGCTTGCGCAACGGATGTGACGGCAAGGTGACCGTCACCTGACGGTCATTTCTAGGCCGGAACCGCCAGCGAGCACGCGTGCAGCATCGGTGCGTAGTGCTGCAGCGCCGGAGTCGGACGCGAGGGCTCCTTCGCCTGGTCGTCGAACCGGCGCAGGAGCACCGCCTCGAGCGCGTGCGGCTCGTTGATGAAGCGTTTCGCTTCCTCGGCCCCGAAGCGCCCGCCCTGCAGCTCGAGCGATCGCCGCGAGGCCGCCGAGAGCGAGGACCAGTAGTCCTGCTCGAGATAGCAGAGGTAGCGCTTCGCATCCACGTGCAGGCGGATAGGATCCAGCACCGCCGGCGGCAGCACGCCGCGCAGGAACGGCATCGCGACATACTGGTGAACGTCGTCCATGCCGGGACGCTCCGCCGCGCCGGCGAGCAGGTGCCCGATATCGTGCAGGAGGCACGCGACCGTGAGCTCCGTCGAGGCCCCGGAGGCCTCCGCGAGCTGCGCGCACTGGAGCGCGTGCTCGAGCTGCGAGACGCGTTCGCCTCCATAGGCGGCTGCGCCTTGCGATTCATAGAGCTGGAGGATGCCGTAGATGGTAAGCGCCATGGGTCAGATGAGGGTCAGATGAAGAGCTTTCGCAAACGGGCGGAAACGAGGTCGAGCACGGTGACGGTGACGACGATGATGATCATCACGGCACAGGTCTCGGCGTAGTAGAAGCCGCGGATGATTTCCCAGAGCACCACGCCGATTCCGCCCGCGCCGACCATGCCGACCACCGAGGCCGAGCGCACGTTCGACTCGAAGCGGTAGAGCGCATAGGAAATCCAGAGCGGGATCACCTGCGGGATGACGCCGTAGGCGATTTCCTCGAGCTTGGAAGCGCCCGTGGCGCGGATGCCCTCCACCGGCTGCGGGTCGATCGCCTCGACCGCCTCGGAGAAGAGCTTGGCGAGGATGCCGGTCGTATGGACCCAGAGGGCGAGCACGCCGGCAAAGGGGCCGAGGCCCACGGCGACGACGAAGAGCATGGCGAACACCATCTCGTTGATCGCGCGCGCCGCATCCATCAGCCGCCGCACCGGCTGGTGGATCCAGGCCGGCGCGGTGTTGGCCGAGCACAGGAGCCCGAAGGGCACGGCGCAGACGACCGCAAGCGCGGTGCCCCAGAGCGCGATCTCGAGCGTGACTAGCATCTCGCCGACATAAGTGCGCCACTCCCGGAAGTTGGGCGGGAAAAAGCCCGAGGCGTACTGCGCCATGTTGCCGGCGTCGCGGAAGAGGTCCGCGGGCCGCATGTCGGCGCCCTTCCAGGACGCAGCGAGAAGCGCGAGCACGACGCCCCAGCCGGCGAGCGCGGCGAGCGAGCTCCGCGAAGCCGCCGCGGGTTGCGCGAGCGCCGCGCCCGTCATCGCGCTACCTCAGCTCGGCGAGCTTGTGGTCGAGCTCCGCGAGCTTCTGCTGCCGCTCCGCGGCGCTCAGTCGCTCGTCGGCTGCGACCTTGGTGCGCTCGCGGTACACCTCCAGGAGCCGCACGGGCTTCAGCTGGTCGTTCGACGACTCGAGGAAGGCCTGGTATTTCAATTCCGAAAGGATCGCCTTCTCGCGCGGGTCGGACTTCCCGTAGGCAAGGAAGAAGTCCTTCACCTTGCGCTTCACCTGCGCGTCCAGGTCCTTGCGCCAGAGCATCGGGTCCGAGGGGATGAGCGGCGACTTCCAGACGATGCGCACCTGCTTCGCGATTTCGGGCCGGCGGTCGAGCACGCGGTCCCAGGTCTCGGAAGCGAACACGGCCGCGTCGATCTGCCGCGTCGCGACCGCGACGATGTTCGTCTCGTGATTCGCGCTGCGGATGGTCTTGAACGCGGTCTTGGGGTCGACGTTGTGCACGGCGAAAATGTAGTAGCTCGGCACGAGGAAGCCCGACGTGGAATTCGGCTCGCCGATCCCGAACGAGAGCGTCTTCGCGCTCCTGAGCAGGTCGTCGAGGGACTGGATCGGGCTTTCCTGGGGCACGCCCAGGTAGCTGTAGTAGCCCATCGTGCCGTCCCAGTACAGGACCTTCGCGAAGATCTCGCCCTGCGCCCGGTCGACCGCTTCCATGGCCGACTTGTTGCCGAACCACGCGAGCTGCACCTTGTTGAAGCGCATGGCTTCGATGATGCCGGCGTAGTCGGGCGCGAAGAACGCGTTCACCTTGATGCCGATCGCCTTCTCCATGTCGGCGAGGAAGGGCTGCCACGACGCCTTGAGGTTCTGCGTCGATTCGGTCGAGATGATGCCGAAGTTGAGCTCCTTCGGCGCCTCGGCAAGGGCCGAAGTCGCCAGCAGGAGAGCGAATGCTGCGAGGAGCCTTCTCATCATCGTCAATCCTCCTATCTGTGGGTATTCAGCCGGCCTGGGCGGCCAGGCGCACTTCCTCGAGCTCGGGCCGCCGCGAGGGACGCTCGCCGAGAGCCGAGATGGGGTCCGGAAGCGAAAGGATCTCGTCGGCTTCCGCGCCGTAGAGCTCGCGAAGGAGCGCCGGCGTGAGGCGCGCGGAGGGACCGTCGTAGACCACCCGCCCGGCGCGCAGCGCGATCGTGCGCGCGCAATACTTGAGCGCGACGTTCACCTGGTGGAGCGAGACGAGAACCGTGCAGCCGTCCTCGGCGTTGATCCTCTTCAGGATGTCCATGACGCGCCGCGAGGACTCCGGATCGAGGGACGCGATCGGCTCGTCGGCGAGCACGACCTTCGCGCCCTGGATGAGCGTGCGCGCGATGGCGGCACGCTGCTGCTGCCCGCCGGAAAGCGTCGAGGCGCGCTGCCCGGCGTGCGCGGCGATGCCGACGCGCTCGAGCGCCTGGAACGCTCGCTCGCGTTCGCTGCCGAGAAAGATGCGCAGGATCCCGCGCCAGGCGGGCATGCGGTGCAGGTTGCCCGCGAGCACGTTGACGAGCACGGGAAGCCGCGGCACGAGGTTGAATTGCTGGAAGACAAATCCCACGCCGGCGCGCACGCGGCGCACGCCCCGCGAGAGGCGCCCGCCTTCCTGCACGAGCGCGCCATGCACCTGCACCTCGCCCGCGTCGCCGGTCACGAGGCCGGCGATGTGCCGCAGCAGCGTCGACTTGCCGGACCCGGAGGCGCCGATCAGCGCGACCATCTCGCCGGGCATCACTTCGAGGTTGACGGTTTCCAGCGCCTGGCGAGAGCCGTAGCGCTTCGAGAGCCCGCGCACGCGGATCGCCGCGGCTTGCGAAATCGGCTGCATGTCGTCTCGGACGTCCCCGCGGGAAGTTTGCGTTCGCACTGTGACGGTTCGGTGACCGGCTAGACGACGCGCCGGCCTTCCCTCCATACCGCGCGCACGACCGGCTGCTGGGCCGGCGCGTCGCCGACGAGCCGCACCTGCACGAGGTCCGCGCGAAGGCCGGGCGCGATTTCGCCGCGGTCGCTTAGGCCGAGCGCGCGCGCCGGATTGCGGCTCACGGTCGCGACGGCTTCCGGGACGCTGAATCCCGCCGCATCGACCAGCCTGAAGGCGGCGAGCATCAGGCTCGCGGGCACATAGTCGGAGCTCAGTGTGTCGAGGAGCCGCAGCCTCGCGAGCTCCACGGCGGCGACGTTCCCGGAGTGCGAGCCTCCGCGCACCACGTTCGGCGCCCCCATGACGATCGAGAGGCCGCTCTCGCGCGCGGCGCGCGCCGCTTCCACGCGAGTCGGAAACTCGGAGATCGCGACGCCCTCGGCCCGCGCCTGCTCGACGTGCTCGGGCAGCGTGTCGTCGTGGCTTGCGAGCGGAATGGAATTCTCGCGGGCATAGGAGACGAAGTACTTGCGGTGCGGCACGGCGTAGCGCTCCTGCTTCTCGCGCGCCTGCTCGACCGACTTCATGAACTGGTGCTCGCTCCAGCCCTTTTTCCCGCAGTAGTAGACCTTCGCGTGCTCGAGGTTCTCCCACTGCCGCTGGCCCGGCGTGTGGTCCATCACCGAGAGGAGCCCGACGCGGCGATTGCCGCGGAACGGCTGGAAGAGCTCCATGAGGTTCGGGGCGGGAAGCTCGCAGCGCACGTGCAGCTTGTGGTCTGCGCGCAGGAGCCCCTTCTCGGAAGCCTCGTCGATCGCGCGCAGCACGCTGCCCATGTCCTGGCCCCGCAGCCCCTCGAGGCCGAGGTCGCCCAATCCGAGCGCGTCGTACACCGTCGTGATGCCTGCGGCGGCGATCTCGGCATCGTGGCCGAAGAGCGCCGGGAGCTCCGGCCAGCGCACCTTGGGCCGCGGCATGAGGTGGCGCTCGAAGTTGTCCGTGTGGAGCTCGATGAGGCCGGGTACGAGGAGGTCCCCCTCGAGGTCCGCCCCGGCGAGGCCATTGCCCTCGGCAACCGACTGAATGAGGCCGCCCGAAGCCTGCAGCGTGCCGTGCACCACCTCGCCCGCCATCACGATGCGCGCGTTTCGCAGGACCGTCTCGCTCAACTCAGCTCCTCCATCTCGACGATGCGCGTGGCGACCGCCTCGCGAACCTTCTGGTCGTGGAAAATCCCTACGATCGCGGCGCCGGCCTCGCGCGCCTCGTTGATCATCGCGGTGACGGTGACGCGGTTCTCGGCGTCGAGGGACGCGGTCGGCTCGTCGAGCAGCAGCACCGGCTTCTTGCGGATGAAGGTCCGCGCGATGTTGATGCGCTGCTGCTCGCCGCCGGAGAACGTGGCGGGCGGAACGCTCCATAGCCTCATGGGAATGCGCAGGCGCAAGAGCAGCTGCTCCGCCTCCTGCCTCGCCTCCGGTTTCCCGCGCACCTCGTCGGCGACGACGTCGATCGCCGGCACGCGCGGAATTACGCGGAGGAACTGGCTCACGTAGCCCACGCTCGATGCGCGAAGGCGCAGGAGCTCCTGGTCGCTCGCCGAAGTGACTTCCGTCTCGGCGACGGTCACGCTGCCGCTCGTGGGCTTGTAGTTTCCGTACAGGCACTTGAGCAGCGTGCTCTTGCCCGCCCCGGACGGGCCCTGGAGCGCGACGCATTCGCCTGGGCCGACCTCGAGGCTCACGCCCTGGAGCACCGGCAGGCGAGCCCCGCCCTGGTTGTGCAGCGTGAACGTCTTGGCGAGCTCGCGGACGCGAATCACGGCTGCAGCACCGACGAGACGAGGAGCTGTGTATAGGGGTGCTGCGGATCGTCGAGCACCTGGTCAGTGAGCCCCTGCTCCACGATCCGGCCGCCTTTCATGACCAGCATCCGCTGGGCGAGGAGCCGAGCCACCGCGAGGTCGTGCGTGACGACGATCGCGGCGAGGCCGAGCGCGCGCGTAAGCGAGCGAAGGAGATCGAGGAGGCGCGCCTGCACCGAAACGTCGAGGCCGGAGGTCGGCTCGTCCATGAAGACGAGGCGCGGATCCGTAACGAGGTTGCGCGCGATCTGCAGCCGCTGGCGCATGCCGCCCGAAAACGTGCGCGGCGAGTCGTCGATGCGTTCCGGATCCATCTCCACGCGCGAGAGCCAGTCCGTGGCCGCGGTCCGGATCCTGCCGTAGTGGCGCTCGCCGAGCGCCATCAGCCGCTCGCCGACGTTCGCACCCGCCGAGACGTTCATGCGCAGGCCTTCTTCGGGCCGCTGGTGAACATAGCCCCAATCGGTGCGGGCGAGGAACCGGCGCTCCGCTTCGGAAAGATCCGCGTAGAGCTCCTTCAGCCCCTCGTGGCGCGTCATGAAGCGTACGGTTCCCGCATCCGGCCGCAGCCGCCCCGAGACGCAGTTGAGAAGCGTCGTCTTGCCCGAGCCCGACTCGCCCACCACCGCGAGGACTTCCCCCGCATGGAGCTCGAAGGACACGTCTTCGATCGCCGGACGCTCGCCGAAGCGCTTGGCGAGGCCGCGGGCCTCGAGGATCACGCTCACGCCGCGGCCGCCTTCGCCGCCTGGCGGCCGGCGCAATAATCCGTGTCGGAGCACATGAAGAGCCGGCCGCCGCGATCGTCGGTGACCACCTCGTCCAGGAAGCTCTCGCGCGAGCCGCAAAGCGCGCAGGCAGCGTCCCAGCGCTGCACCTCGAACGGATGGTCCTCGAAGGCGAGGCTCTCCACGCGCGTATAAGGCGGAATCGCGTAGATCCGCTTTTCCCGCCCAGCGCCGAAGAGCTGAAGCGCGGGGTTCATGTTCATCTTGGGGTTGTCGAACTTGGGGATGGGCGAAGGGGCCGTCAGGTAGCGGCCGTTCACCATCACCGGGTAGTCGTAGGTCGTCGCGATGTGGCCGTAGCGCGCGATGTCCTCGTAGAGCTTCACGTGCATGAGGCCGTACTCGGCGAGGCCGTGCATGCGCCGCGTCTCCGCCTCGCGCGGCTCGAGGCGCTGCAGCGGCTCAGGCACGGGGACCTGGTACACGATGATCTGCCGCTCGTGGAGCGGCGTCTCCGGGATGCGGTGGCGCGTCTGGATGAGCGTCGCCTCGGGCGCGCGCTCGGTCACCGCGACGCCGGTCGTGCGCTGGAAGAAGCGGCGGATGTTCACCGCGTTGACCGTGTCGTCGGCGCCCTGGTCGATCACCTTCAGCACGTCGTTCGGCCCGATGACGGAGGCCGTCACCTGGATGCCGCCGGTGCCCCATCCGTAGGGAAGCGGCATCTCGCGGCTGCCGAAAGGCACCTGGTAGCCGGGAATGGCGATCGCCTTGAGGAGCGCGCGCCGGATCATGCGCTTCGAGCGCTCGTCGAGGAAAGCGAAGTTGAACCGCTCGTCCCTCATGCCGAGCGCCGCATCTTGCGCACGAGCTCGAGCTCGGCCTGGAAGTCCACGTAGTGCGGGAGCTTGAGGTGCTGGACGAAGCCCGAGGCCTCGAGGCTGTCGGAGTGCGAGAGCACGAATTCCTGCATCTGCGCGGGCGACTCGACTTCCTCGCCGAGCTCGGTCGCGCGCAGCGCCCGGTCGACGAGCGCCATCGCCATGCTTTTCCGCTCGCAGTGGCCGAACGCGAGGCCGTAGCCGCGGGTGAACTGCGGCGGCTCGGTCTTCGACCCCGCGAACTGGTTCACCATCTGGCATTCGGTAAGGGCGACCTCGCCGATGACGACCGGAAAGCCGAGCTCCTCGGGAATCACCTCGACCTCCGCGGCGCCGTGGCGGATTTCCCCGGCGAAGGGATGCGTGTGCGCGTAGCCGCGCTGCGTCGAGTACCCCATGGCGAGGAGAAATCCCTCGTCCGCCCGCGCGAGATTCTGAAGGCGCACGGAACGCTCGGCCGGAAACCGAAGCGGCTCGCGCGTGAGATCGAGCGGATCCGGGTCGCCAGCGGGCGGCTCATGCCGCTCGACGAGCCCTTCGCCGTCGAGGAGGTCGACCACGCGCGGCATCGCGTCTGCCGCTCGCTCGTCCTCGGGCGCCGCGGCCTTGGAGGCCGGCTCGAGGAGCGAGAAGTCGAGGAGGCGCTGCGTGTAGTCGTACGTCGGCCCGAGCACCTGGCCGCCGGGCAGGTCCTTGAACGTCGCCGAGACCCGCCTCCAGAGCCGCATGCGCGAGGTGTCGAGCGGCTCCGTATAGCCGAGCCGCGGGAGCGTCGCCCGGAAGGCGCGCACGAGGAAGATCGCCTCCACTGCGTCGCCCGCCGCCTGCTTGAGCGCGAGCGCCGCGAGGTCGGGGTCGTAGAGCGAGCCTTCGGTCATCACGCGATCGACGGCGAGCTTGAGCTGCTGCTTGATCTGCTCGAGCGAGAGCTCCGGCACCGCCGGGTCGCCGCGGCGCACCTCGGCGAGGAGCTCGTGCGAATTACGGATGGCGCGCTCGCCGCCTTTGACCGCAACGTACATTTCAGGCCTCGATTCGAGTCGTGCGCGGCAGGCCGCAGGCCCGCCCGCCGCAGCTGAGGAAGAGGTCCACGCCCCGCGGAAAGCGGCCCGCATTCGCGGCCCATTCGGCCGCGAACTGCGCCGGCAATCCTTCGACGCGAAGCTGCGCGCGGTCCTTGATGCCCGGGCCGGCGAGCGTCCAGCCGCCCTGGTCATCGAGGCGCTCGACTTGCACGATGAGCGTGGCGGAGCGCTCTGGATACGCGTCTTCGCCGTTGTCGAAATCCGCGAGCGAGCGCAGCGCGCCGGCCTCGAGGATCGCGAAGGCGGCGCGCTCGGCGCGCTCGGTTAGCGGGCAGCCGGTATGGAAGCGCAGGAACGAGGCGGCGCCCGCGAGGCGCGGCGAGAGCCAGAGCGGCGTATCGTGGTCGAGGAGCGAGAGCGCGAGCGCTCCGCTCGCCTCATGCAACCCGGCCGGCATCGAGGCGGTCGTTTGCATGGCGACGATGCGCCCGGGATGCGCGAGCGCCTCGGCGGCGGCACGGAAGATCTTCTGTGACTCGAGCTCCGGCGCCTGCAGGCCCGGGCCGACCGAGGCGAGATCCATCGCGAGGCTCATGCCGCGGTCTGCCTCGCCACGGTGAGGAAGTCCACGCGCGTCGCCTGCGCCTTGCGCTGCATGCGAGCCGCCTCGGCCTCGTGGCGCACGCGCAGCGGCTCGAGCAGGTCGCGCTCGATCTCTTCTCGAAGCGCCGGGACCTGAAGGGCCGCGTCGGCAAGCGCCGCGATCTCGCATTTGCGCGCGGAGCGGCCCTGGACGTACGCCACGCCCACGGACGACGTCTCCTCGAGGCGCAACGCGCAGCGCGTCACCGTCATCTCTCCCACGTTGAACTTGGCGCCCGTGCCGCCGGCGCGGGCGCGGAGCATCATGAGGCCCGTCTCCGGGCGGCGCAGCCACACATACGTTCCGCAGCGACGGGCAAGGTCCGACTGGGACCATGCCTGGAGGACGGTAAGCGGCGCCCGCGCAAGCAGGCCCATCCAGCGGGCGCGCTCGGCGTTGTCAACGGTCTGCAACATCCCTCCCGCAGGCTTTCATCGCGTGCGCAGGCACGACGGGGCAAATCGTATTAACGGGGAGTGACTCTTTTGTGACAGGTTCCGCCAGCTCGCGGTACGCCGTCTATTTCGCGCCCGCGCCGGAGTCGCCCTGGGGCCGCTTCGGCAAGATCGCCCTCGCCGGCGAAGCGCGCCGCTATGGATTTCATGCGACGCTGAAGGCGCCGTTCCGGCTGCGCGAAGGGACCAGCTTCGAAGAGCTCCTCGGGGCGGCGGATGCGTTCGCCGACTCCCGCACTGCCTTCTGCCTGCCGCCGATGAAGATTGCGCGCCTGGACGATTTCGTGGCGCTCGTGCCTCAGCGCGCCGAGCCCAGGCTCGACGCGCTCGCGGAGGCGTGCGTGCGAGAGTTCGAGCGCTTCCGCGCGCCGCCCACTGTGGAAGAGCTCGCGCGGCGCAGAAGACGCCCCCTCACTTCGCGACAGGAAGCGCTGCTCGCGGCATGGGGCTATCCGTATGTGATGGAGGAATTCCGCTTCCACCTCTCGCTGACCGGCCCCGGCACGCTCTACGCGCCGAGCTCGCCCGCGCTGCCGAAGGCGCCGCTCATCGTTGATGCGATCACGATCTTCCAGGAGCCGGAGCCCGGGGCCTCGTTCGTGCCGATCCACCGCGCGCGCCTGCGCGCGGGCGGGCGGCTCCTCTATGTGGCCGGCCCGTCGGGCGCCGGAAAGGACGCGATCCTCGGATGGGCAAAGCGCAATCTTCCGGAGGACGCGCCCGTCGCGTTTGCCCGGCGCGCGATCACGCGGGCGCGGGATGGCGTGAGCGAGGACCACGAAGCGCTGAGCGTCGCCGAGTTCGAGGCGCGCCTTGCGCGCGGCGAGTTCGCGATGGCCTGGACCGCCAACGGGCACCGGTACGGCATCGGCGCGGAAATCCGCGAGTGGCTCGCGCGCGGGCTCACCGTCGTGGTGAGCGGCTCGCGCGAATACCTGCCGCACGCGAGGCGCGAATTCCCCGACCTCGAGGTCGTCCTGGTCACGGCGTCGCCCGAAGTGCTCCGCGAGCGCCTGGCAGGCCGCGGCCGCGAGAGCGCCGACATGATCGCGCTTCGGCTGGAGCGCACGGACCGGTTTCCGCCCGCGGGCCGCGTGGCCGCCGAAGTGCACAACGATGGCGCCCTCGACGCGGCGGGACAGCGCTTTCTCAAGCTTCTTTCAAAGGAAATGTCAGGAACCTAGCCGGTGAAGGGTTGCCGCAACATGACGGTAACCCGCTGCTCCTAGGCTGGACTCCGCATTTTGGGAGAAATCGATGCTAGCCCGAACGATGGGCGCTGGCGCCGGGGCTGAAAGCCCCCTGCCGGTGGCTGCGCCGGTCGAGGAGGATGCGCCCTCGCGTCTGGCTGCGCACGCCGAGCTCCTTCAAGCCTGCATCGCCGGCCATGCCCTCCAGACGGTGTTCCAGCCGATCCTCGATCTCCGGCACGGCGCGGTATACGGTTATGAAGCGCTTTCCCGCGGTCCGGCCGGCTCGGTCGCAGAGGCGCCCCTCGATCTTTTCGCCCTCGCGCGACGCTATGGGCTCGGCGCGGAGCTCGAGCACGCCGCCGTCGAATGCGCGGTCGAGCGGTTCTCCCGCCTGGGCGCCGACGCCAAGCTTTTCGTGAACTTCAGTCCGGCCGTCCTTGCGGCCGGAGGCCAGGACCGTGGAAGCCTTCTCGATCTTCTTCGGCGCCATGGGCTCGCCCCCAAGCAGATCGTCATTGAGCTGACCGAATACGGCGACATCCGCGATTCAGCGAAAGCCTGGGAGGAGCTGATTCGCTGCCGCCATTCCGGCTTCGCGGTGGCGATCGACGACCTCGGCGAGGGCTTCGCGAGCCTCAGGCTCTGGTCGGAGCTCCGCCCCGAGTACGTGAAGATCGACAAGCATTTTGTCCGTGATATCCACCGCGATGCCATCAAGCTGCAGATGGCACGCGCCATCCAGCAGATCGCGCACGTCACCGGCACGAGCGTGGTCGCCGAGGGCCTCGAGAACGAGCCGGACTTCCAGACCATTCGTGACCTCGGAATCCGCCACGGCCAGGGTTACCTCATCGGGCGGCCCCAGGCGCAGCCCGATCCAGCGCCGGCCGAGCTGTGGCGCCGGCTTTCGGAGGCCCCCGTCGCCTCGTTCCCCGTCGCCGCGTCGAGCGTCAATCGCGTCAGCGCCCGCCGCCTCATGCGCGAGGTCTCTCCGGCGGCGCCGGAGGACACGAACGACCTTGTCTACGAGCGATTCGAAGCCGACCCTGACCTGCAAATGATCCCGGTCGTGCGCGACGGCGCGCCGCTCGGCGTCATCAATCGCTTCACCCTCATCGACCGCTTCGCGCGGCAGTACCGGCGCGAAGTTTTCGGCAAGAAGCCCTGCACGGTCTTCATGAACGACCAGCCGCTCGTCGTCGAGGCGGAAGACAGCATCCACCAGCTGAGCTATGCGCTCGCCGGCGGCAGCCACCGCGCGCTCGTGGACGGCTTCATCGTCGTTGAAGGCGGCCGCTACGCGGGAGTGGGCACCGCGCAGGACCTCATCCGCGAAATGACCGAGCTCCAGATCGCCGCCGCGCGCTACGCCAACCCGCTCACGCTCCTTCCGGGCAACGTGCCGATCGCCGAGCACGTGGAGCGGCTCCTCGGCCGAGGCTCGCGCTTCGTCGCCTGCTACTGCGACCTCGACAACTTCAAGCCCTACAACGACGTCTTCGGCTACCAGCGCGGCGACGAGGCGATCCAGCTCACCGCGCACGTCCTGGCCGAGTCCTGCGATCCGCGCATCGACTTCCTCGGCCACGTCGGAGGCGACGACTTCGTCGTCGTGTTCCAGAGCGAGGACTGGGATGCGCGCTGCTCGCGCATCCTCGCCCAGTTCGGCGAGCGCTCGGCGGCGCTCTTCACCGCCGAGGACCGCGAGCGCGGCGGCTTCCTCGCCGAGGACCGGCAGGGAAACGAGCGCCAGTTTCCGCTGCTGAGCCTCTCGATCGGCGCGGTGCCGGTCGAGCCCGGCACCTACGATTCGCATTCGGCGATCGCCACCGCCTCCACGGAAGCGAAACGACTCGCCAAGCGCCAGGCCGGCAACAGCGTGTTCGTCGAGCGCCGGCGCTTCCCGGCCTCGTCGGTGCGCCCCGCCGGCGACGCGAGCTGACGCCCAGTAGCCTCCTTCGGAAACCCCTGATAGGATTCCCGAAACGGCGGCAAGGGCCGCCGTTTTGCATTTGGAGGGAGCCGAGATGTCCCATGTGATGAACACCTACGCCCGGCAGCCGGTCGCCTTCGTGCGCGGCGAGGGCGTGTGGCTGTGGGATGAGGCCGGGAAGAAGTACCTCGACGCGCTCGCCGGCATCGCGGTGAACACGCTCGGCTACGGCCATCCGGTTCTTACTAAAAAATTAACCGAAAGAATCCGCAGCGGAGTCATTCACACCTCGAATCTCTGGCGCATCCCGGACCAGGAGGCGGCCGCCGACCGGGTCGCCGAGATCACCGGCCTCGACGAGGTGTTCTTCTGCAATTCCGGCCTCGAGGCCACCGAGGCTTGCATCAAGGTCGCGAGAAAGTACGGGCACGACAAGGGCATCGCCGAGCCGGCCATCGTCGTGATGGAGAAGGCCTTCCACGGCCGCTCGCTCGCGACACTCTCCGCGACCGGCAGCCGCAAGGTCCAGGCCGGGTT
>JAFAGU010000188.1 GCA_019237595.1 Betaproteobacteria bacterium
TCGCTTCGAAGCCCTTGAAGAACGCAGCCGGAACGCACTTTCGGAACTGGCGGAGCGCCGTGCGCTTCGCGTCTTCGTTCAATGCGAACGTCCGGACGAAGCGGTCGAGCTCGCCCGCGCTCAATTGAGGCGACTGGCCGCCGAAGAGCTTGCGGAAGAGGGCGCCGCCGCCCAGTCCGATCGCCCACATCCCGAGCGCGGCGCGAAGCCGGCCGAGCGCGCTCGTCTTGCTCCACGTGAGCGCGATGGGGAACCAGGGGAAGTCCTCGAAGACGGCGGTGTTCGTAAAGACGAAGCCTGCGACGCGGTCGAGGTTCGCGGCGGCCCAAGCGGTCCCCACCATGCCGCCGGTGTCGTGCACCACGAGCGTGACTGGACCCGTCACGCCGGCTTCGTCGAGCACGGCGTCGACGAAGCGCTTCTGCGCTTCGAGGCCGTAGTCGAAGGAATCCGGAGGCTCCGGCGATTCGCCGTAGCCCGGAAAATCGGGCGCGAGGCAGCGGTGCGAGGCGGCGAGACGGGAAATCAGCCCTCGCCATTCATCCGCGTTGTCCGGGTTGCCGTGGAGGAGAAGCACCACGGGCCCCTTGCCGGCATCCAGCACGCGGGTGCGGATGCCGAGCTCCCGGAAGACGACCTTGCGCTCGCGCACGACGACTGCCTCCATACTGCCTCCCTGGCGCCCCTGGCTGGGCGCGACGAGGCACAATAACATACATACTGTATGCATGTAAACAGGAAAGAGGAGAATAGCGCCCGCACCCGGGCGGCGCTCGAGAAGGCGGCCCGCGAGCTCTTCGAGGCGCGCGGCTTCGCGGCGGTGAGCGCCGAGGAGCTCGTCGCCCGCGCCGGCGTCACCCGCGGCGCGCTCTACCACCACTACGACGGGAAGGAGGGCCTCTTCGAGGCGATCGTCGCGGGCGCCATGAAGCGCTTGAACGCCGGCGTCCAGGAAGCGGCCGCGAAGGCGAAGGATCCGCTTTCCGCGCTGCGGCTCGGCATCGAGCGCTTCCTCGAGCTCGCCGCCGCGCCGCGCGTGCAGCGCGTGCTTTTCGTCGATGCGCCTGCCGTGATGGGCTGGACGCGCTGGCGCGAGATGGACGAGCGCCACGGCCTCGGGCTCCTCAAGCAGGGCATCGCGGCGGCGATCCAGCACAAGCAGCTGCGCGAGCAGGATCCTTCGCTCGCGGCGCACGTGCTCCTCAGCGCGCTCATCGAATCGGCGATGCTGATCGCGCGCTCGACCGACAAGGCGCGGCTCCGCGCCGAGGCGCAGGAGATGCTGTTCCGCTTGCTCGAGGGGTTGGGAAGGGGCTAGCGCTGCCTGGCGCGGAACTGCCCGGGCGACTGTCCCGTGTGCCGCACGACGAGCCGGTGCAGCACGGCGGCGTCCGCCAGGCCCACGCGCTCGGCGATGGAATCGAGCGGCAGGCGCGTGCCCTCGATGAGATGCAGGGCGCTCCCCAGCCGGATCTTCTGCACGAACCGGCGAGGCGAGAGCCCCGTGGAGGCGCGGATCCGGCGCTGGAGCGTCCGAGAAGACACATTGAGCGCGCGGGCGGCGTCCTCGAGCACGATTCCGCGCTTGAAATGGCGCGCCACGTAGGCCTCGAAAGCGGCGAGCTGCTCGTCGCCCGGAGCGATGGCGCGGGCCGATATGTAGGGCGCCTGCGAGGCCCTTGCCGGCGCCAGCACGCGCCGCGCCGTTTCTTTTGCCAGCGCCGCGCCGCCGAAGCGCTCGATGAGCGCCATCATGAGGTCGAGCTGCGACGTCATCGCCCCGGCGGTCCAGACGCCGGAGTCCTCGAGGACGAGGGCATCGGCGTCCACCCGAGCCGCGGGCTGGCGCTGCGCGAGAAGGCCGGAGAGCCACCAGGTCGTCGTGCAGCGGCGGCCGTCCAGCGCGCCGGCTTCGCCGAGCAGGAACACGGCGGTGCAGGCCGCGGCGAGGGTCGCGCCGCGCCGATGGGCCGAACGGAGCCAGAAGGCCGCCTCTCGCGCATCCGGCTGCGCGAGCCGGCGCTCGATCTCCTCGGGCCCGGCCGCGCCGATTCCCAGGGCGACGACGACGTCCCGGGCACGTGCTTCCGAGATCGGTCGAGCAGGGATCGCCATGCCGTGGCGGATCTGCGCCGAGCGGCCGACGGAAAGCACGCGCCAGTCGAGGCGCTCGGCGCCGACGTGCGGCGCGATCCGGTTGGCGGCGTCGAGCGAATCCAGCGTAAGGCCGAGCGCCCCGGGTCCGGCACCGTCGAGGACGAGAAGGTCGATCGCGGCCATGGCTGATACTACAGCTATATTGTCTTGACGGACAATAGCCCGCCGGACCGGCTTAGGTAGCCTATGCAGCGAATGCGCCGGGCTGAAAGGCATCCATAGGGAGCGTCGCATGAAGCGCTTGATTCGAATCTCCGCCTACGCCGTCGGCGTCCTGGCGGTATGCGCGGCCATCGCCGCGTGGCAGTTCCGTCCGCCGGCGCCCTTGAAACCCGCGGCAACGGAGTTCGTGCTGCGCGAGGTGACGCTCATCAATCCCGGTCGTTCCCGGGAAGCGCACAAGATCCTCGGCGTCCGCGGCGATCGCATCGCAGCCATCGCGGAGGGGGTGAATGCTCCCGGCGGGGATGCCGCAGACCTGGCGGCCTACCGCGGCATGTACGTCCTGCCGGGGTTGATCGACATGCACACGCACCTGCCGCCGGGCAATCCACTGAAGCTGACGAGCTATTTCATGTTGCTCAATATCGCCCATGGCGTCACGACGGTTCGCGACGCCGCTGATCTCGACGGAACGGCGCTCGCGGCGCGGGCGCAGGCCGAGCGCGACGGCTATCCGGGACCCAGGACCTTCTACTGCAACGCGTTCGTTTCCGCCGGTCCCCCGGAGTGGGCGAATGAAATCACGTTGCGCGCGCCCGAGGACGCCGAGATTGCGGTGCAAAAGTTGAAGGCCGGCGGTGCGAGCTGCGTCAAGGCGTACGATGGTCTCACCCTGCCTCTTCTCGACACCCTGCGCCGCGCGGCCGACAGGAACGGCCTCGCCCTCATCGGCCACGTCCCGGACGTACTGTCCTATGAGGAAGCGCTACTGCCGGACGTCCAGCACATGATGGGCATCGCTCCACGCATGCCGGGCGGGCACCTCATGCTGAGCGATGGTTGGGACAGGGTCGATGACGCGCGGCTGCGACAGATCGTTGGCGTCACGCTGCAGCATCACATGGCCAATACTCCGACCCTCGTGATCGGCCAGCAAGTCCTGCTGCTCGAGTCCTATGAACGGAACAAGGACGCTCCGCAGGTTGCGCTCGCCCCCCGCATGTACCGCGACGCGGTCTGGAATCCGGACGGCGGCCTATGGAAGTATCGCGGCATGACGTCGGAGGACTTCGCCCGGCTGCGAACCGCGCAGGAGAAGAAACTGCGGCTCGCGCGCATGCTGTTCGAAGCCGGCGCGCAGCTCTATCTTGGTACCGACACGCAGCAGCCCTTCGTCATCGCGGGCCAGGCGCTGCAACAGGAGATGCGGCTGTTCGCGAAGGCCGGCATCCCGATCGAAGCGACGTGGGAGATCGGTACCCGGCAGTCCGCCGCGGCGCTCGGCATTCCGCAAGGCGGCACGATCGAAGTCGGCGCGCCGGCCGATCTGCTGATCTTCCGCGAGGACCCGACGAAGAGCCTGGACGCCCTGGACTCGCTCCAGGCAGTCGTGCTGCAAGGCCGTCTTTACACCAGAGAGTCGCTCGACGCCAAGGTTCGCGAATACCAGGCGCACTTCAACGGCTTCGTCTTCGACCGCCTCTCGACAGTGCTGGCGAAAGCGGCGCTCCGCAAGGCGATCCATTGAGCGCGGACTCGAGAACGATTGCGGCTGCGGGGGACGCTCGATGAGCGGGAAGATGAAGCGCCGGGATTTTCTGAGACATGCGATCGCCTTCGGTGCGGTTGCTGCGTCGGTTCCCGTCCTCGCGCGCGTTGCCCTGGCAGATGGCCGGGATGCCAGGCCCGCTCGATCGAACGATGAGATCCGCGAAAGCACAAGCACCGACGGCGACCGGGGCCCGGCACGAAGCCTGAGGATCGGCGGTTGGCCGGTTCGGGTCGATGGTCCTTCGGGAGCGCCTCCGATCCTTCTCCTGCATGGCTGGCCGGATGACCTGACGCTCTGGGACGCGTTGGTGGCGGAGCTGGCGCCGCGCTATCGATGCGTGCGCCTGACCTGGCCCGGCTTTGCCGCCGATGCGGACTTGGCGCTTCCCACCCTGGCCGAGATCAATGCCGGGATCACCGCGGTGCTGAACGAGACGGTCGGCGACACGCCCGTCACGCTCATCGCGCACGATTGGGGCTGCGCTTTCGGCTATCACTACGCCATGACGAATCCCCGGCGCATCGCGAGGGTGGTCGGCATGGACATCGGCGATGCCCGGTCTCCCGAGCACGAACGCTCGCAGTCGAAGCTCGCAAAGGTCGGCGTGGTCACGTACCAGTGGCCGCTGCAATACGCGTTCTCGCAAGCCCGCGCCGGGCACGTGGAGCTGGCCGACGCGATGGCAAAAAGCGTCGCCCGCCTCGTGGGCGTGGCCGGTGATCCGACCCGCGTTCGCGCGAGGATGGGCTGGCCCTACTGGCGGCGATTCAACGGAGACCTCGATGGCATGCTCGGGATGGTGCCGAGCGCGCAGACGCCGATGCTCTTTCTCTACGGCAAGCGCAAGCCCTTCAACTTTCATTCGGAGGCATGGGCGAAGCGCGTGGCGGCCACTCCGGGCTGCGAGGTCCACGAGCTCGATGGCGGCCACTGGGTGATGCTCGGGTCCACGCGAGCCGAGACCAACGGACATGTGCTCCGATGGCTGGCCGGCAAAGCGCTGCCTGGCTAAGTCGATGTTCAAGGCGATGGAGAAAGCCCTACAGACAGCGGTCCCGCCTGCGCGCAACATTCCGCCATGTCTTCCGCGAAGCCGAGCGCACATCACCGGCAGTTCGCGCTGCTCGTCCTTCTTCTGCTCTCGGCCCTGGACTATGTCTACTGGGATGCCGAAGTGAAGATTGCGAGCCTGCCTGAGCTCGTCTTCTTCGTGCCGGCGCCGAGCCGCGGCGACGCCGTGCCGCCGGCGTACCAACCGAGCTATTTGCCGGGCAGGTAGGCGCGCCTTACTTGTCCGTCCACGGCAGCTCTTTCCATAGCTGCCTGAACTGCTGCTCCTGCTCGCGCATGACCGCGGCGAATTCGGCGGGGGCGAGGTAGCGGAGCGGCGCGAAGAGCTTGGTCGCCTGCGCCTGGAACTCCGGATCCGCCGCGGCCTTGGCGGTGGCCTTGACGAGCCGGTCGAGGATCTCGGGCGGAAGGCCCTTGGGCGCGGCGAGGCCGCGGAGGGCGACGAGCTGGAAGTCGAAGCCCTGCTCGCGCCCGGTGGGAAGATCCGGCGCGAGGTTCGAGCGCGTCGCCCCGAACTGCCCGAGGTTTCGCATCGGGGCGCCGCCGCGGATCGACTGGAGCGCCTCGCCGACGTTCATCGCCGCGACGTCGATCTGCCGCCCGACGACCGCGGTGCGCACGTCGGCGGAGCCCTTGAAGGGCACGTGCGTCATCTTCACGCCCGCGGCGCGCTCGAAGAGCAGCATCAGCAGGTGGTCGTCCGAGCCCACGCCGGTCGATCCGACGGTGAGCTTGCCGGGATTCGCGCGCGCCCACGCGGCGAGCTCCTGGAGATTCTTCGCCGGCGCGTCGGCGTGGACCGCGAAGTTGCACGGATCGTCGATCACGTTGCCCAGCAGCTCGAAGCGCTGCGGGCCGCCGAACTGCGCGGTGCGCTCGATCGGGATGGTGAGGAGCGGCGGCGTATTCACGAAGCCGATCGTGTAGCCGTCGGGGGAGGCGTTGGCGATCGCCGCCATGCCGAGCTCGCCGCCGGCGCCGGCCTTGTTGGTCACCGCGAAGCGAGCGGCGCCGCCGAGGTATTTCTCGAGGAACGGCGCGATGGCGCGCGCGACGACGTCCGTGCCGCCGCCGGGCGAGTAGGCCACGAGCATCGTGATCGGCTTCTCCGGCCACGCGGCCTCGCTCCCGCCGCCGACCAGCGCGAGAGCGAGGAGAAACCACCGCATCAGGTGCCGCGCCCCCACAGGCCGCAGTAGCGGCGCACGACGTACGGGCGGCCGTTGGCGTAGTTCGGCATGTCCTTGTACTGATCGATCTGAAGCTCGTTCTCCGCCGGCTGCCAGCACTTGCCGTCGCGCGCCGCGGCCTTCACCTTCTCGGAGGCCGCTTCCTGGAGCGCGATCTGGTCCTCGACGTCCTTCTTCGTGCCCAGGCGGTCCGCCGGCAAGCCCGGATGTCCCGGCACGAGGCGGTCCCAGTCCATGGCGAGGATGCGCTTCATGGAGTTGAAGGCTTCGAGCGGGTAGTAGTCGATCATCCCGAGCCCGGAGAATGCGCCCACGGGGATGAGGTCGACGACGAAGAGGATGCGTTCCTTCGGCAGGCGCATGACGAGCGTGCTGTCGGAGTGGTTGAGGCCCACGAAGGTGAGCTCCATCTTCGTTCCGCCGAGCTCGAGCGTGCGCTGGTCGTCGAACACCTCGTCGGGCAGCGGCGTGGTGGGATCGGCGAGCTGCGCGAGCCGCTCCTTGGCGCGCCGGTGCGCCACGATCTTCGCGCCCGCGTCCTTGAACGCCTTGCCGCCGGCGATGTGGTCGTAATGGTGGTGGCTGTAGACGAGGTACTTGATCGGCTTGTCGGTCACCTTGCGGATCTCGGCCACGTAGTCCGCGCCGCCGGTGGGCCGCGCGAGCGCGATCGGGTCGGTGGCGATCACGCCGGCGGGCGTGACGACGAAGATCGACTGGTGGTTGCCGTTCCTGAAAATGTAGACGTTCTCGGTGCCCTCGACCTTGCGCGTCTCGATCTGCGGGCGGACCTGCTGCGCGCCTGCGGGCAGCGCGATGGCGGCCGCGAGCGCGGCCGCCCCTAGCCATGCGGGTTTCATAAGACCTCCTCCAGGTTGTCCCCCGGAGAACACTACACCGGTTCGGCTATTCCGGCATCAGTCGAAGCCGACGATTTCCACCCAGTTCGCCCCCTTGCCGGTCGGGGCCTTGCCGAGAAGCCTGAGCGCGCCGCTCGACGGGTCGATGGCATAGGAGCTGATGGTGTCCGACTTCTCGCCGGAGACCACGGCGTAGCGGCCCGAGGGATCGATGGCGAAGCCGCGCGGCTGTTTTTCCGTGGGCCAGCTGCCGACGTAGGTGAGCTTCCCCGTGGCGGCGTCGACCGAGAGCGCGTTGATCGTGCTGTTCGTGCGCTCCAGCGTGTAGAGGAAGCGGCCGTTGGGCGTGAGATGCAAGTCGGACGCCCAGGCGTCGTTCGACGTGTCGCGGGGCGCCTGGTTCGCCCCCGGCGTGCCTACCGCGCCGCGCGGCATGCCCGGAACGAGCTTCGTGTCGGGCGGGAGCGAGGAAGCCACCGCAACCGGGGAGAGCAGCCCCGTGCCCGCGTCGAGCGCGAGCGTCGTCACCTGAGCAGTCAGTTCATTCAGGAGGTAGAGGAACTTGTTGTCAGCCGAAACGATGATATGGCGCGGCCCGGTGCCCTGCGGCAGTTGCAGCACGGGCGGCGTGTTGGCGCTGAGCTGGCCCGTCTTCTCGTCGAAGCGGAACTGGAAGACCTGGTCGGTGCCGAGGTGCGGCACGAAGACGTAGCGGTTGGTGCGGTCGACGACGATCGAATGGGCGTTCCTCGCCGTGGGGATCACCTGCTGCGGCGCGCCCACCTTTCCATCGCCGCCGACCGGATTCACGCCGACCTGGTTCGCGCCGTAGGAGGCGCCGAAGAGGAATCGCCCCTGCCGGTCGAGCGAGATGTATGGGTAGCTCTCGGCGAGCGGGCCGCTGCCGACGGGCTTCAGCGCGCCGCTCGAGCGGTCGATGTCGTACGTATAGGCGCCGAAAGGCTTGGAGCGCACCGCGGCGATGAGATGGCGCTTGTCGGGCGACACGGTCATGGGCATGACGAGGTTCGCCGCCTTGACCCGCGGTCCCGGCACCAGCGTGCCGTCCGCCTGCAGCGCGTACTGCCCGATGTCGCCGTCGTCCGCGTTGGACACGTAGACGAACGTCGCGGCGAGCGCCGGGAGCGTGAAAAGGAGCGCGGCGAGCGCGCCGAGAATTCTTGCCAGCATGTCGGACCCTCCTCTAGGGAAGCCGGAGTTTATAGAACTTCAAACAGTGCCGACACCAAGATAAGCGGACATGATTCCTTCCGCACTGCGCAATGCGTCGGGCGTGCCCTCGAACACGGCGCTTCCGTGGTCGATCACATAGACGCGGTCGGCAAGGGCGAGCGCCATCTCGGCGTTCTGCTCGACCAGCAGCATCGAGACGCGCTCGCGCTTCAACTCGCGCATCGTCTCCATCACCGTGTTCACGACGAGCGGCGCGAGCCCCTGCGAGGGCTCGTCGAGGAGGAGGAGGTCCGGCCCGGTCATGAGCGCCCGCGCGATGGCGAGCATCTCCTGCTCGCCCCCGGAGAGCTCGCGGCCCTTGTGCGCGAGCCTCTCCTTCAGGGTGGCGAAGGTTTCCAGCACCTTTTCCATCGGCCAGCGCGATCCCCGGCGCTCGGCGATCTGGAGGTTCTCCTTCACCGTGAGGTAGCTGAAGATCTCGCGCGTCTCCGGCACGAGCGCGATCCCGAGCCGGCTCACGCGGTGGGCTTCCATGCCGGCGATGTCGCGCTCCTTGTAGAGCACGCGCCCGGAACGCGGCGCCGCGAGGCCGGCGACGGTGCGAAGCGTCGTGGTCTTGCCCGCGCCGTTGCGGCCGAGGAGGGCGACCACCTCGCCTTCGCCGACCCCGAGCGAGAGGTCGTGGAGGATGTGGCCGAGGCCGTAGAACGTGTTGACCTTCTCGAGGCGCAGGATCATGCCGCCATGCCGCCGAGGTAGGCGCGGCGAACGTCGGCGTTCGCCTGGATCTCGGCCGGCGTTCCCTCCGCGATGAGGCGCCCGAAGTGCATCACCGAGATCCGGTCCGAGACGCGCATGATGATGTCCATCTTGTGCTCGATGAGCACGATCGTGTAGCGGCCCTTGAGCGAGCGCACGAGCTCGACCATGCGGCGTGTCTCCTCGGGCGAGAGGCCCGCGGCCGGCTCGTCGAGGAGCAGCACGCGCGGCGCCGCGGCGAGGGCGATCGCGAGCTCGAGCTGCCGCTGCTCGCCGTGGGAGATCTCGCGAGCCAGGTGGTTTTGCTTCTCGGCCAATCCCACGTCCCCGAGCGCTTGCCGGGCGCGCTCCTGCACGTCGTCGTAGGAGGAGCTCTTCTTGAAGAGCAGCCCCTTCCAATCCCGTCTCGTCGCGAAGGCAGCCGTCCAGACGTTGTCGAGGAGCGAGAAGGCGGGAAATACGGTCGTGCGCTGGTAGGAGCGCGCGAGGCCCAGGTGCGCGACCTGGTGCGCAGGCGTCCCGGTGATTCTCTGGTTTCCAAGAAAAATCTCGCCCGAGGTCGGCGGGAACGTGCCGGTGAGCAAATTGAAAAGCGTGGTCTTGCCCGCGCCGTTCGGGCCGATGATCGAGTGGAGCGAGCCTTCCTCGATCGAGAGGCTCACGCCCGCGACCGCGGCGAGGGCGCCGAAGGACTTGCTCAGGCTCTCAGTCTTGAGAAGCGATGCCATGCCTCGACGACGCCCCCTCGCAGGAAGAGAACTACGATCACGAAAGCGATGCCGAGCAGCATCGGCCAGCGCGCCCAGATCGTGCTCATGGATTCGGAGAGCCAGATGAAGACCACCGAGCCGATGATCGGGCCGTAGAGCGAGCCCGAGCCGCCGATGAGCGTGGCGAAGACGACGTTCCCGGAGAAGACGAAGCCGATCGCCTCGAGTGGAACGATGCCGAAGAGCATTGCGTAGAGCACCCCCGCCGCGCCGGAGAAGGCGCCGCCGATCACGAACGCCGCGAGCTTGAAGCGAGGCACGTCGTAGCCCACGGCGGCCGCGCGCACCTCGTTCTCGCGGATGGCCTGCAGGATCTTGCCCAGCGGCGCCTCGACGATGCGCTTCATCGCCCAGAGGGACAGCAGGAAGATCGCGCTCACGAACGCGTAGTAGACGATGGGCTTCGAGAAATCGAGGCCAAGGAGCGATGGCCGCGGGATGCCCGGCATGCCGTCCTCGCCGCCGGTGACGCTCGTCCACTGGTAGGCGGTGAAGTAGAAGAACTGGTTGAGCGCGAAGGTGAGCATGATGAAGTAGAGGCCCGAGCGCTGCACGCACAGGTAGCCGACGAGCGCCGCGGAGAGCGCGCCGACGCCCGTGCCGACGGCAAGTGCGAAGAGCACGTTGATGCCGTAGTGCTTGAGGAGCCAGCCCGCAACGTAGGCCGCCGAGCCGAAGAAGGTCGCCTGGCCGAAGGAAAGGAGGCCCGTGTAGCCCAGCAGCAGGTTCAGCCCGAGGCCGAACATCGCGAAGATCCAGATCTCGGTCGCGATCGCAGGGCGCACGATGAAGGGCAACAAGACAACCGAGATGAGCAAAAGAACAATCTCTTTTCTCATCGGATTCCGAAGAGTCCTTGCGGCCGGATGAGGAGCACCGCCGCCATTACCGCGAAGATCACGACGGTGGATGCTTCGGTCCAGTAGGCGGCGACCACGGCCTGGGCGATGCCGATGAGGAGCCCGGCGGCGATCGCGCCGAGCAGGTTGCCCAGCCCGCCGAGCGCGACGACGACGAAGGCGATGCCGAGCATGTCGCCGCCCATCTGCGGATTGAGGCCGCGGATCGGCGCGGTGAGCGCGCCTGCGATTCCCGCGAGATACGCGCCGAGCGCGAAGGCGGCGGTGAAGAGCTTGTGCACGTCGATGCCCAGGAGCGAGACCATCTCCTTGTTCTCGATCCCGGCGCGCATGATGGCGCCGTATCTCGTTCTTTCCAGGAAGAGCCACGTCATGAGCACGAGGAGCCCGGCCGCCAGCATCACGAAGAGGCGGTATTTCGGATAGAAGGTGAAGCCCAGGTCCACGCCGCCGCGAAGGATCGGCGGCGGCAGGTAGCTGATGCCCACCGGCCCCCAGACGAGGATGATCACCTCGGGCACGATGAGGGCGAGGCCGAAGGTGAAGAGGAGCTGGTAGTCATGCCCCGCGGCGTAGAGCCTGCGGATCCCGAGATACTCGATCAGGAATCCGAGGAACGCGGCGGCGAGCGGCGCACCCAGGAGGGCAATCCAGAAATTTCCACCAATGAAACCAGAAAGAGCGACGAGGACATAGGCGCCCACGGCAAAGAGCGCGCCATGGGCGAAGTTGGGGATGTTGAGCACGCCCGTGACGAGCGAGAGGCCCAGGCCCATCAGGGCGTACAACATCCCAGTCGCGATCCCGTTAAGGATCTGACTGAAGAAAAGATTCAACTTAAGAGAAGCTCAAAAGCCGCCGATGTCCTTGCAGGCCGCATACTCCTTCGGCAAGGGCGTGTTGCCGGTGGCGACGACGTCGGCGAGGTCGAGCTCGTGCTCCATCTTGCCCTTGGGCTTGCAGCGCAGGAGGAAGTAGGGGCGCAGCGTCTGGTGCGTCGCGCCGTCGACCCGCATCGGGCCGACGATGTCGTTCATCTCGAGGCCTTCGAGCGCCTGCACGACGGCCTGCACCTCGTCGGACTTCGCCTTGTCGAAGCCGGCCAGGAGCATGCGCGTCATCGAGTACGCGGCCGAAGGCGCGTAGCCGGGGGGCAGCTTGTACTTCGCCTGGTAGTTCTTCACGAAGGCCTTGGCCGCCGGCGTATCGGCGGTGTAGTAGAAGTTGGTGCCGACCCAGAGATTCTCGCGGATCTCGGGCGCGAGCTGGATGAGCTCCTCGACCCCGGAAGACCAGCTCATGATGAGCGGCACCTTCGGCGTGAGGCCGAAGTTGAACACCTCGCGCGCGCCCGCGACCGCGTCGCCGCCGAAGTTCACCATCGCGACGACGTCGGGCTTGTTCGCCGCCGCCTTCTGCACGTAGTTGGAGAACTCCCGCTCGCCGAGCGGGTGGCGGTCGGCGCCGACGAACTCGAGCCCGTGGGCCTTCCCCACCTCCTTGATGTACTTCTCCACCGACCAGCCGAAGGCGTAGTCGGCGACGAGGAGGTGCCAGCGCTTCGCCTTGGGATTCGCCTTCATGAAGTTGTCGACCACGGTCTTCGCCGCTGTGTACGGGCTCGCCGCCCACTGGAACGAGTAGCGGTGGCAGCGGCTTCCC
>JAFAGU010000345.1 GCA_019237595.1 Betaproteobacteria bacterium
GGCTCATCGTTTTCATGGCAGCGTGGAACTTCGCCTCCAACCTCGCGGCGCCGTTCCTCACCGTGTACCTCCTCAAGCAGCAGGGCCTGGGCCTGGGCACGGTAACGGCGATGTGGGCCGGAAGCCAGATCGCGAACGCCGTCACCCTGTATGCGTGGGGCCAGCTCTCCGACCGGCTCTCCAACAAGGCGATCCTCGCCACCGCGCTGCCCGCGTACTTCGCCTGCCTGATGGCGCTTCCTATAAGCGCCATCCCGCAGCAGCACGCGCTCACGCTGCCGCTGCTCTGGCTGGTGCACATCGTCATGGGAATGGCGAGCGGCGGGATCGGGCTCGCGACGGGCAACATCGGCCTCAAGCTCGCGCCCCAGGGCAAGGGCACGGCGTACCTCGCGAGCGTTAGCCTCGCGGGCGCGATCGCGGCGGGCATCGCAGCGCTCCTCGGCGGCGCGCTCGCGACCTGGTTCTCCGCCCGCCAGCTCGCATTCCTCATCGAATGGGCCTCCCCCGTGCGCAACACGGGCTTCGTCGCGCTGCGCTTCGAGCACTGGGAGTTCCTCTTCGGCCTCTCGTTCGCGTGCGGGCTATACGTGATGCACGCGCTCTCGCGCATCGCCGAAGGCGAGGAGATCAGCGAGCGCCGGGTGATGCGCGACTTCGCGCTCGAGACCGGGCGCGCCTTCGACCAGATTTCTTCCACGGTCGCAACCTCGCTCGCCTCGCTCTTCCCGCTCGGCCGGCTCTTCGACCGGCGCAAGCGCGACCGCGCCCGCGCGGCCTGATTCCCGCACCGCAGGAACAGCGCTTGCTCGCTCGAGCGGGCGATGCTTCCCCTCGTCTCCGTGGTCGTGCCGACCTGCGGCCGGCCGCAGCTCCTCGAGCGCTGCCTGCGGGCGATCGAGGCCCAGACGCTTCCCCGCGATACGTTCGAGGTCATCGTCGTCGAGGATAGCCAGCGGGAAGGTCCCGCGTCCGCGCGCAACCGCGGATGGCGCCGCGCCCGTGCGCCGATCGTGGCGTTCACCGACGACGACTGCGTGCCGGATGCGGGCTGGCTCGCCGCCGGCGTGCTCGCCATGGAAGACCGGGACGCCCTTTGCGGCCGCATCCGCATGCCGCTGCCTCCGGAGCCGACCGACTACGAGCGCGACGCGCAGGGGCTCGAGCGCGCGGAGTTCGTGACCGCAAACTGCTTCGTGCGCAAGGCCATGCTCGAGCGCATCGGTGGATTCGATGAGCGCTTCCGGATGGCGTGGCGGGAGGACTCCGACCTCCATTTCAGCCTGCTTGCCGCCGGCGCCAGGCTCGGCCGCTGCGACGAGGCGCTCGTCGTGCACCCCGTGCGCCCCGCCGAGTGGGGCGTGAGCCTGCGCCAGCAGCGCAAGGTGATGTTCGATGCGCTTCTCTTCAAGAAGCATCCGCGCCTCTACCGCGAACGCATTCGCGCCGCGCCGCGCTGGGACTATTACGCGGTCGTGCTTTCCCTGCTCCTTGCCGTGCTCGTCTCCGGGCCTTCGGCCTTCGTCGCGTTCGCGATCTGGGCGCTCCTTACCGGCCGGTTCTTCCTCGAGCGCCTGAAGGGCGCGAGCCGGCGGCCCGCCCACGTAGTGGAAATGCTCGCCACCTCCATTGCGATTCCCCCGGTCGCGGTGTTCTGGCGGCTCATGGGGGCGCTGCGCTTTCGCGTCGCGTTCGCGTGAGGCTCCTCGTCACCGGCGGCGCCGGCTACGTCGGGAGCCACATGGTGAAGGCGCTGCTCCGCGCGGGGCACTCGGTCCTCACGCTCGACGACTTCTCGACCGGCCGGAGGCCGGAGCTCCCCGGCGAAATCCTCGTCCGCGGCTCGATTGCAGACGCACCGCTGCTCGACGCCATCTTCGGCGAGGCCCCGTTCGACGCCGTGCTGCACTTCGCCGCGCGCTCGATCGTCTCGGAATCGACGCGCGATCCGGCCGCCTACTGGGCGAGCAACGTGGGCGGCACTCTCGTGCTCCTCGAAGCGATGCGGCGACGAGGCGTGCTGCGGCTCGTCTTCTCGTCGAGCGCCGCCGTCTACGGCGACTGCGGCGCGCGGCCGATCCCCGAGGATGCGCTTCGGCGACCGGTCAACGCCTACGGCAAGACCAAGCTCGCAGTCGAGCATGCGCTGGAGGATTGGGAAACAGCCTACGGCGTGCGCTCGGTTCGCCTGCGCTACTTCAATGCGGCGGGCGCCGACGAGGAAGGCGAGCTTTGCGAGCGCCATCAGCCGGAAACCCACCTCATTCCCCTCGCGCTGCAGGCCGCCGCGGGGGAACGCGGGCCGCTCCCGCTCTACGGCGAGGACTATCCGACGCAGGACGGGACGTGCGTGCGCGACTACGTGCACGTAAGCGACCTTTGCGATGCGCATCTTCTCGCGCTCGCCCGCTTGCAGTCCGGACAATCGGGCGCCGCCTATAACCTCGGCAACAGCCGGGGCTACAGCGTGCGCGAGGTGCTCCATGGCGTGGAAAGCGTCACGGGAATGCGCGTGCCTGTCCGCAAGGGCGGCCGGCGCCCGGGCGACCCTGCGGTTCTCGTCGCCGATTCGGCGCGCGCCCGGCGGCAGCTCGGCTGGCGGCCACGGCACGAGGCGCTCGGCGCGATGATCGAGAGCGCCTGGCGCGCCATGGCGGGGCACGTCACGCCGCGAGCGAGCGCCGTCCTGTCGCCGCACTGAAAGCGGCGTTCCAGTCGGCGATGAAGCGCTCGATGCCGAAGCGCTCCAGCGCCGAGCGGCGCGCGCCCAGCCCGAGGAGCCTCGCCTCCGCCGGATCGCGCAGAAGCTCGCGCATGCCTTCTACGAGCGCGAGCGGATTGGTCGAGGCGAGGCCATTGCCGCCGCTGCGGATCACCGTCGCCATCTCCGTCGTCGCGAGCGCCACGATCGGCAGGCCCGTCATCATCGCCTCGATCACGCCCAGTCCCATGCTCGTGTAGCGGATGGGATTGAAGAAGAAGCGGTAGCGCGCGGCGAAAGCCGGAAGGTCGCCGTGCAGCACTTCGCCGAGTCCGTCGGGTCCCATCCCGACGAGGTCGAGCGGCACCGTCCGGCGGACCTCCTCGAAGAGATCGAACCCGAGCCGCCGGCCGCGGCCGCGGATGTTGTTCACGACGACGACGCCCTTCTCCAGCTCGCCCGTATAGCGGTAGCCCGGATCGAGGACGCCGTGCTCGATCACGCGGGTGGGCGTGCGGCCGCTCGCCCACATGAGCTGGTTGAAAGGCGTGACGTGCACGAGGAGCACGTCCGGGTCGTCCACCGGGTGGCGCTCGTCGACGGGATTCGCCCGCGGAGGATCGTGCTCGATGTAGATCTTCGGCAGGCGCCGCTGCTCGGTAGAAAGGAGCTCGTGCTGGTCGCGCTCGTACTGGTGGTCGTCCTGGAAGACGATGCAGTCGAACTGCCGGTGCTTCGCCTCCTCGACGGGCAGGTCGTGGACGTTCGGCCCCCACGGAAGGTGGCCGCAGCGGCCGCCGTAGCCCGGCGGCCGGCCGGGCTTCGAGAG
>JAFAGU010000369.1 GCA_019237595.1 Betaproteobacteria bacterium
GGAAGGCGTTCGGCGCTCGTGACGCTAACTTACCTGGGCGCCGTGCGCGTGCTGCCGAACTACAACACCATGGGGCTCGCGAAGGCGAGCCTGGAAGCCGCGGTGCGCTATCTCGCCGCCAGCCTCGGGCCTCGAGGCATCCGGGTGAACGGCGTCTCCGCAGGGCCGATCAAGACGCTCGCCGCCGCCGGCATCGGCGGCTTCGGCAGGATCCTCAAATACGTGGAGCAGAACGCGCCCCTGCGGCGCAATGTGACCACGGAGGAGGTCGGCAACGCGACCGCGTTCCTCCTGTCCGAGCTCGCGAGCGCCATCACGGGAGAGATCCTGTACGTCGATGCCGGGTTCTCGCACGTCGTGGCGAGCCCCGAGGCGATCGCGGGCGCTACTGCTTCCGCTCCAGGTTCTCCTTCCTGACCTCGATGTCGGCCTGCGAGCGCAGGCTGGCGAGGTAGGCCTGGAACTGCGACGATCCGTAGAGCTGCGCCGTGCGCGGCTCGTTGTCGGCCGATTGCTTGGGATCCGGATCGATGACCCTCGAGATGCGCAGCAGCGCATAGCCCTTCTCGGGCACGAGCAGGCCGGTGTAAGCCGGCAGCTTGGACACGTCGGCGGCGACGACCTTCTGCAGCACCTCCGGCGGCAAGCCCTGCGGGTCTCGCCTTGAAACCGTCTTGGGCGCGTTCCATTTCACCGCCGCGTCGCTTCCCTTCTTGAGCTGCTCGAGCTTCGCCTCGCCGTCCTTGCGGGCGAGCTCCACCGCCTCGCGGCGGCGAAGCTTGTCGAGGATCTCGGCCTTGGCCTCCTCGAACGAGCGCTGCGCTTCGGGCTGGTATTCCGCGACGCGCGCCGCAACGAGCGTCCCCGGAGCGACTTCGATCGCATCGGTGTTGCGCTTGTTCTTGATGCTGTCCGGCGAGAAGAGCGCCGCGAGCAGCTTCGGGTTGTCGAGCGGGCCGAGCTCCTGCGCGGCGCTCTTGGCGATCCACGGCGTGGTGCGGATCTGCAGCTTGAAGCGCTCGGCGGCGGGCTTGAGGCTGTCGGGCTGCTCGTAGACGAGGTTGCCGAAGGCCTCGGCGGACTCGGCAAACTTGCGCTGGCCTTTCTGGCGCGCGAGCTCCGCCGTGAGCTCCGGGCGAACCTCCTCGAAGGAGCGCGTCTTCGCTCCCTGGATGCCGGTGAGCTTGATGATGTGGAAGCCGAACTCGCTCTGCACCGGGCCGGCGAGCTCGCCCTCCTTCTTCATGCCGAAGACGGCTTCCTCGAAGGGCTTCACCATCATGCCGGGACCGAACCAGCCTAGGTCGCCGCCCTTCGCCGCCGAGCCGGTGTCCTGCGAATACTTCTTCGCCAGCTCCGCGAAGCGGCCGGGCGAAGCCTTCAGCTCGGCGAGCACTTCGTCCGCCTCCTCCTTCGTCTTCACGAGGATGTGGCTCGCGCGGCGCTGCTCGTCGACCTTGAGCTGCGCGGCGCGTGCTTCATAGGCTTGCTTCACCTCCGCTTCCGTCGGCGGGTCGAGGCGCGCAAGCGCATCCGCCGAGAGCAGGACGTACTCGGCGCGGACCCGCTCGGGCGTGCGGAATTCCGCCTGGTTCGAGTCGTAGTACGCCTTCGCCTTGGCGTCATCGATCGTGGCCTTGGCGAGAAACTGCTCCGCCGGGACGACCGCCTCCGAAACCTCGCGCTTCTGCGCCTCGAGGGCGGCGAGGCGCTCCGATACCGTGCGCGAGGCCATCGCCGTCCCGCCGACCGCTCCCGCGAGCTGCTGCAGCGTGAGGTCCGTGCGCAGCTTGCTCTCGAACTGGGCGGGCGACATGGGGGGGTTCTGGCTCCTCAGCGCAAGCTCGTACTGCCCCTTGTCGAACTGGCCGCCGGTCTGGAAGGCGGGGATCGAGTGGATCGTGTCGACGAGCATCTCGTCGGTCACCACGAGGTTCGCCTTGATCGCCGCCGAGGCGACCAGCCGCTGGTTGATCATGCCCTCGAGCAGCGTGCGGCGCGACTCCGGCGTGTCCAGGATCGAGGGATCGTAGCTGCGGCCGAACATGCGGCGCAGCTGGTCCTGCTGGCGCTGGACCTCCTGGTCGAACTCGCGCTGGGAGATGCGCAGCCCGTTCACTTCCGCGACGGTGTCGGCGCCGCCGTGGAAGCGCGTGTAGGACTCGATCCCCCACGTGGCGAACGTGAGGCCGATGATAGCGAGGAAGATCTGGAGGATGCGCTTGTGGCGCTCGACGAAATCGAACATGGGAATCCGGCAGGACGAACGGGTTGCATTCTAGCGCATCGCCACGCGGGATCGCGTTGCCTGAAGGATGCGTGGCTGCTAGATTTCCCGTGCAACGTGGAAGGAGGAGATCAACGAAGACTCGACCTGCAAGGCCCGACATGGCGAAGCCGATCTACGTCCTCAACGGGCCGAACCTCGACCGCCTCGGCACGCGCGAGCCGAAGATCTACGGGCGCACGACGCTCGCGCAGGTCGAGGCGCTGTGCCGCAAGGCGGCCGGCAAGCGGAAGATCGAGTTCCGCCAGACCAACGCCGAGCACGAGATGGTCGGCTGGATCCACGAGGCGATCGACCGCGCCTCGGGCATCGTCATCAACCCCGCCGGCTTCACCTTCCACTCCGTCCCGGTCCTCGACGCGCTGCGCATGTTCGAGGGGCCGATCATGGAGGTCCATATCAGCAACCTAGCCCGGCGCGACGAGGCGCATCGTCACGCCATCATGTCCGGTGCGGTCACCGGCACGGTGATGGGCTTCGGCGCCGAGGGCTATCGCATCGCGGTCGAGGCCATCCTCGAGCGGCTGAAGAAGACCTGATGCTGGGGCGCGCGGCGGTCGCGATGTGGTGGGACGCCGCGCCGCGCATGCGGGCCGAGATCGAGGACTGGCATACGCACGAGCACATGCCCGAGCGCCTCGGCATACCCGGCTTCCTGAGGGGAAGCCGCTGGAGCGCCGTCTCTGGCAAGCCCTCTTTCTTCGTTTTGTACGAGACGAAAACCCTGAAGACAACGACGACAGGCGCGTACCTGCATCGGCTCAATCATCCGACGCCATGGTCGAGGAAGATGATGCCGCAGCATCTCAATATGGTGCGAAGCCTTTGCCGCGTGCGTGCGAGCGCCGGTCACGGCCTCGGCCGGGCCATCGCCACGATCCGCTTTTCTTCCCGTCGCAAGCTCCCGTCGCTGCGCAAGCTCGCTGCGCGCAAAGGCCTCGCGGCCGCCCATCTTCTCGAGTCCCTGCCGCCGTCCGGCATCCCGCATACGGTGGAGCGCGGCCTGCGAAGCGGAGACCGGGCAGCCGAGCGAATCCTGCTCGTCTGCGGATACGACGAGAAGTCCGTCACCGCCGCCGCGAGGGCGCTGCGCCTAGGGAAAACCGATGTCTATCGGCTCGCCTTCGCTCTCACGCCGGCCGATCTCCACCGATGATCGACCTCCGCGCACTTCAGGGCGACTTGCCCGAAGTCGCCTTGATCGCGCCCGAGGACTCGTAGCCCGCGACCGCCTTCTTGAGCTGCGTGTACTCGCTGCACGGCAGGAAGCACAGGTTGTCGAGCGTGGCGAGATGCTCCTTCGCCTTCTCCAGATTGCCCACCATGAGGTACGCCTCGCCTAGGTACTCGTGCGCGCCGCGATGGCGAGGGTCGATCCTCAACGCCTCGTTGTAGTGCTTGAAGACGAGGCTCATGTCGGGATTCGGCCCCTTGCGGATCGAATACGCGTAGAGGTTGTGGTAGTCGGCCTTGCCGGGATTGCTCGCGAGCGCATCGCGCAGCATCGCCTGAGCGCCCGCCCAGTTGCCCTTGTCCATCTCGGCATTCGCCTTCTCGACCACGGGATCGACGTACGGCTTCGGCGGCTCGCTTCCACCCCCTCCTCCGCCCGCCGCACCTGCCGCAAGCGGCAAGCACGAAAGCAACGCGAAAGCTGCAGGCAATAAAACGCTCGTCTTCATGGGAGCCTCCTTCGTGAACTCGCGGAGGGCGAACACGAACAGGCGCCGGGGAATTCCGCAGCTTTGTCGATCGTCCATCTATACGGGATTTTTTCTTGACGCTGCTCTGCAACAGGACTAAGGGTTGGTCCATGCTCAACATACTGAAGCGGCTTTTTGCGGCGTTCCTCGAGAGTCACGCGTTCACGCGCCACTTCCGCCGGATCGCCATTCTCGAAACGGTGGCAAGGACGGGGGTCAGCCGAGATCTGCCTCCGGACGTGTTGCGCGATCTCACGATCGCGGCGCAAAGCGACCCGAACGGCGTGCTGGCGCGGCTCGATTCGCATGTAGACGGCCTCTCGCGCAGCCAGATCGAGGACATCCGCGAGCGCTTCGGACTCAACGAGGTCGAGCACGAGAGGCCCCTGCCCTGGTGGCGGCACCTGTGGCTTGCGTATCGCACGCCCTTCAGCCTGCTCCTAACGGTTCTCGCGGTCGTCTCCTACGTCACGGAGGACCTGAAGGCGACCATCGTGATCGGGGCGATGGTCGTGCTCGCCACCGTCATCCGCTTCTGGCAGGAAACGAAATCCAACAAGGCGGCCGAAGAGCTGAAGGCGATGGTCCGCACCACGGCGACCGTGATACGGCGCGACATCACGGAAGAGGCGGCCCCGGTGGCCAAGGAGTATTTCGGCGTCCAGATCCACACCAGGCCAGCGCATCGGGAAGAAATTCCCATCCGGGACCTCGTTCCCGGGGACATCGTCGTGCTATCCGCAGGCGACATGATCCCGGCCGACTGCCGGATCCTCGCGGCCAAGGACCTCTTCGTAAGCCAGGCGGCGATGACCGGCGAATCGCTGCCAGTCGAGAAGTTTCCCGCCCTGCACCAAGGGCCACGAGTGGGAGCGCATTCCCAGCTCAAGGCCGCCAACCCGTTCGAGCTGGACGACATCGTCTTCATGGGAACAAACGTCGTGTCCGGGTCGGCTACGGCCGTGGTCCTCCACATCGGAAACCGGACTTACTTCGGCGCGCTCGCGTCGCGCGTCGTCTCCTCCGAGGCCGTCGCGACCCAGTTCCAGGTCGGGGTCAACCAGGTGAGCTGGCTGATGATCCGCTTCATCCTCGTCATGACGCCCCTGGTCCTCTTGATCAACGGGTTCACGAAGGGCGACTGGCTGGAGGCCTTCCTCTTCGCGCTGTCGATCGCGGTGGGCCTCACGCCCGAGATGCTTCCGATGATCGTGACCTCCACGCTCGCGAAAGGCGCCGTGCTGCTTTCGCGCAAGAAGGTCATCGTGAAGCGCCTGGATGCGATCCAGAACTTCTGCGCGATGGACGTGCTCTGCACCGACAAGACCGGGACGCTCACGCTGGACAAGATCGCGCTCGAGCGGCATACGGACGTCTGGGGGGAAGAATCGGACACGGTGCTCGAGTACGCCTACCTGAACAGCTACTACCAGACCGGGCTGAAGAACCTCCTGGACGTCGCCGTGCTCACTCATGTCGAGCTGCATCGCGAGCTCGAGATCGCCACGACGTTCCGGAAGGTCGACGAAGTTCCATTCGATTTCCAGCGACGCCGGATGTCGGTCGTCGTGGCCGAGCACGACCAGCATCACCTGCTCATCTGCAAGGGTGCCCTGGAAGAAATTCTCGCCGGATGCACTCGCGTGCGGCATGGCGGCGTCGATGAGCCGCTGACGGAGGCGCTCCTTGCCCGCGTGCGGGAAGTCACCGCCTCGCTCAACGAGGAAGGGCTGCGCGTGGTGGCGGTCGCCGCGAAGGAGCTGCCCCCCGCAAAAGAGGCCTACGCCGTGGCAGACGAATGCGAGCTGACCCTGATCGGCTACGTCACGTTCCTCGACCCGCCGAAGGAAACCGCGGCTCCGGCGCTGAAGGCTCTCGGCGCGCACGGCGTCACGGTGAAGGTCCTGACCGGAGACAACGAGCTCGTCACCGCGAAGATCTGCCGGCAAGTGGGCCTGGAGGTCGACCACGTCATGGTCGGCGCGGAGGTCGAGGCCATGAGCGATGCCGCGCTGAAGCAGGCGGTCGAAAGCCGCCACATCTTTGCCCGGCTCACCCCGGCGCAGAAGGACCGCATCGTGCGCACGCTCAAGTCGGCCGGGCACGTAGTCGGCTTCATGGGCGACGGCATCAACGATGCCGCGGCGCTGCACACCGCCGACATCGGCATATCGGTGGATTCCGGAGTGGACATCGCGAAGGAAGCGGCCGACATCATCCTGCTCGAGAAAAGCCTGCTCGTCCTGGAGGAAGGCGTCGTCGAGGGGCGGAAGACCTTCGTCAACATGCTGAAGTACATCAAGATGGCGGCGAGCTCGAACTTCGGGAACGTCTTTTCCGTCCTGGTCGCGAGCGCCTTCCTGCCCTTCCTTCCGATGCTGCCCGTGCAGCTGCTCGTGCAGAACCTGCTTTACGACATCTCCCAGGTCGCCATTCCATTCGATAACGTCGACGAGGAGCTCCTGACCAGGCCGCAGCGGTGGAATCCCGGGGAGCTCGGACGGTTCATGCTCTTCTTCGGCCCGATCAGCTCGGTGTTCGACATCGCGACGTTCGTTGTCATGTGGTTCGTCTTCGGGGCCAACGGGCCGGAGCGGCAAACACTCTTCCAATCGGGCTGGTTCGTGGAGGGACTGCTGACGCAGACTCTCGTCGTCCACGCCATCCGCACCCGGAAGGTCCCGTTCATCCAGAGCAACGCCGCGCCTCCCCTTCTCCTGACGACGGTCGTGATCATCGCCATCGGCATCTTCCTGCCGATGGGACCGATGCACGACTACTTCAAGATGCAGCCGCTGCCGTTGCTCTACTTTCCCTTCCTGGCGGCGATCCTGCTGTGCTACCTGACCCTCACGCAGGCCATGAAAGGGTTCTATGCCCGTCGGTACGGATGGCAGTGATTACTTCGACGTGAGACCGCGCCCATAGCGATAGCTACGGTCTGGAGTCGAAGTGGATCCGGATTCTCTTCCAATGCTGTCCCAAGTCGCTCAGGTACCAATCATCTTCTTGCGCGTCAAGAAAGGCGAAGATGCGTCGGTCGACGTAGAGGACGCCATTGACTAGCGAGAGCGCCAGGTACGGCCCTAAGGTCTCATCCGCATCGCCTATCACCCAAGCCGGACCGGTGATCTCCACGCGGGTAAAGCTGTGTGGCTCACCCTCGACCACCCAACGATGATGTACGTGTTTGGCTAGAGGCCGCGGCGACGATGGAACCCGCAGGCTGCTGTCGGCGAGCTCGATCCAGTCAAATGAGCCCAACTCCCTCTCGTCGGCGGCCCTAGCCAGCCTCACGATGAGCGCCATGGCACCGCGCATGCAATGCGAGGTCCCCGGTGGCCGAACGGCGACGTGTTATGACCATTGCCGCGCGCTAACTGACAACTACACTAAAGCGCGTCATGCAAACCAAGTAGCGTCGAGATAGCGTTCTGGCGCGTCCTCACGTTAC
>JAFAGU010000340.1 GCA_019237595.1 Betaproteobacteria bacterium
CGCCCGCGCGACCGGGAGCGGGCGTCCTTCGCCCATGAGCGCCCTGAGCTCCTCGCCGTCGATGTATTCCATCGCCATGTAGGCGACCTCGCCGGACTTGCCGACGTCGTATACGGTCACGATGTTGGGGTGGTTGAGCCCTCCCGCCGCGCGCGCCTCCTGGTAGAAGCGCGCCTCGTACTTCGTCGCCTCTTCCCCCTCGAGCTCCATGTTGATGGTCTTCACCGCCACCGTACGCTCGAGGATGGAGTCGGTCGCCTTGTAGACGACTCCCATGGCGCCGCGCCCGAGCTCCGAGGCGATCAGGTACCGGCCGAGCTTGGGTTCCTGCATCGCCGCTAGCGCGAGCCCTGCGCCTTTACTGCGCGGAAGACCGGTCCCCACATCGGATGACCCGCTTCGGCCGGGGAGAGATCGAGCGCCGGGTCGGCAGCGAGCGCCTTGCGGAACTCGTCGCGGCAAAGCCGCTCGCGGCTCGCCGCGCAATGCATGAACGCGAGGTGCTTGTGCGCGTTGGCGCTCTCGCGCTCGGTGAGCCCAAGGTCGAGCGCGGCGGCGAGGCTCTTCGCCGAGTCGGCGTAGTCGCCTTCCTCGTACTGCTTGAGACCCGTGTCGAGCGCCGCCTTTCCCTTGCTCGGAGAAAGGAGCGACTGAAGGCTCTGAACCGGCTGCGACGAGCACGCGGCGAGCGCCGCGCTCAAGGCGAACGCGGCGAACCGGATGCGGGCGCGGTGGCAGGCCACGTTCAATTGAAGCGGTGCTGGACGCGGACCGGCTCGCCCGCCTTGACGACGATGCGCTGCGAGAAGGGAGCGTAGTCGCCGTTGCGCACGATGATGTTGTGCGGCCCCGGCGCGAGCTCGAGCATCTGCACCGGCGGGCTTACGCCCTGGCTCTTGCCGTCGACCAGCACTTCGCCCCATGGATAGATGGCGAAAACCACGCGGCCCAAGTCCGCGGCCGGAGGCTGCGTCGCGCCGGCATCGCTACGCGCGACGGCGACGCGCTGGAGCTTCTTCTCCAGGCGCTCCACGAGCTGCTTCTTGCGCTCCACGGGCTTTTCCGCTGCTGGTTTGGCGAGCTCGGAAGCGTTGGCGAGCCGGGGCCGCTCGGCCCTCGACGCCGGGGCGGTCGCCGTCGCGTCCGCTGCCTGCGACGCGGGAGCGGCTGCTTCCTGAGAGAAGAACGCGGCGAACGCGAGGCCCGCGCCGAGGAGTGCAGTGAACGCTAGGGGCGCCGCGATGAACGTCGAGCGGCGCAGCCCCAGCGGGCCGGTGCCGCTCAGCCATGTTCCGACGCGACGGATCTCGGGAGTCTCCGGAGCGGATTCGGCCCGGCGTGCTGGCGATCCGCCCACGGAGTAGACCTCGTGCTCGCGCACGTGCTTGTCCGTGCGAGAGCCTTCGTGCTGGAAGAGACTCGCATAGTCGCGGGAGAGGCAGGACACGACCTCGTAGAAGGATCGCGAGACGAGGAGCTGGCCGGGACGCGCAAAGCTCATCACCCGCTGGGCGACGTTGATGCCGTCGCCGATGATGTTCATCTGGCCGTTCAGGTCCTTCACGAGCCGCACCGGCCCGAGGTTGATGCCCAGGCGCACCGGCAGCGTCGCCGCGAGCGCGGCGGCGTCGCGGACCGCCATCGCCGCGAACAGAGCGTCTTCCGGATCGCCCATGAACGTGACGGCGGCGCCGTCGCCGGTATCGAGGATGATGCGGTCGCGCGCCGCGACGTGCTCGAGGGCCTTCCCGAGCGCCTGGTTGAATGCCTGCTTGAGCTGCAGCTGGTCGGCGACCGGCTTCTTCGAATACTCGACGATGTCGAGGAAGAGAATGCTGCAGACCAGCGTGCGGCTGGAGCTCTCCATCTCCTGTGGACCTCGCCGAAGGCGGCTCCGCCGGCGCGGGAACCGCGACGAGCCAATTCTACTTGACGCGCATTCCCGGCTTGGCGCCGCTATCGGGCGAGATGAGAAATATGCCCGGCTCCTGCGCCGCGGCAGTGTCGCTTTTATCCCACGAAGCGGCGAGCACCATGCCCTCGGATACGCCGAACTTCATCTTGCGCGGCGCAAGATTCGCGACGAGCGCCGCGAGCTTTCCCTCGAGCTTCTCCGGCGCGTAGGCCGACTTGATGCCGGCGAAGACGGTGCGCGTGCCGAGCAGGCCGACGTCCAGCGTGAGCTTGAGCAGCTTGTCGGCGCCTTCCACGTGCTCGGCCTTGACGATCCTCGCCACTCGAAGATCCAGCTTGCCGAAGTCGTCGATCGAGATCTCGTTCACCGTTCGCTCCTGTGCGGAATGCTCCTGCTTCTCGGCGTGCCGCTGCGGCGCTGCGGGCTGAGGCACCGAAGCCACGTCGAAAAGCCGTTCCAGCTGCTTCTCGTCCACGCGGCCCAGCAAGTGGCGGTATTCATGGATGCGGTGGCCGGCGGCGAGAGGCAACTCGACGGCCGCCCACGTGAGGTCGGGCAGGTTGAGGAAACGCTCGGCTTGCGCCGCGAGCGCGGGAAGCACCGGCTTCAAGTAGATCGTCAGCACGCGGAAGAGCTCGAGCGCCGTCGAGCAGACTTCGTGCAGCTTCTCCTCCGCGCCCGCCTGCTTGGAAAGGTCCCACGGCTTGTTTTCGTCGACGTACTGGTTCGCTACGTCGGCAAGCGCCATGACTTCGCGCAGCGCCTTGCCGTATTCCCGGGTTTCGTAGTGCCCGGCGATCTCGCGTGCCTTCGCCCCGAACGCGAAGGCATCCGAGGGCTTCGCCAGCCTTCCGTCGAACTTGCGCTGGATGAAAACCGCACAGCGGCTCGCGATGTTCACGTACTTGCCGACGAGGTCGCTGTTCACGCGGGCGACGAAGTCGTCGGGGTTGAAATCGATATCCTCGACGTTGGCGTTCAGCTTGGCGGCGATGTAGTAGCGCAGCCACTCGGGGTTCATGCCGAGCTCGAGGTAGCGCAGCGGGCTGATGCCGGTGCCGCGCGACTTGGACATCTTGTCGCCCGAGACGGTGATGAAGCCGTGCACGTAGACGTGGTCCGGGACCTTGTAGGGCTTGCCCGCGAACTCGAGCATCGCGGGCCAGAAGAGCGTGTGGAAGTAGATGATGTCCTTGCCGATGAAGTGGACCTGCTCCGTCGCCGGGTCCTGGAGGAACGCCTCGAAGGAGCGCGGCTCGCCCTGCTTTTTCGCCTTGCCGGACACGAAATAATTCTTGAGCGAGGCGAGGTAGCCGATCGGTGCGTCGAGCCACACGTAGAGGTACTTCTCCTCGGCAATGTCGGGAATGCGGATGCCGAAGTAGGGCGGATCGCGCGAGATGTCCCAGTCGATGAGCGCCTTGTCGCCCTTGCCCTCGAGCCATTCCCGCGCCTTGTTCACGACTTGCGGCTGCAACCGGCCCGGCGTGCCGAGCCATTGGGCGATGAAGCTCGTGCACTTCGGGTCGGAGAGCTTGAAGAAATGGTGCTCCGAGGTCTTGAGCACCGGCCGCGCTCCGGTGAGCGTGGAGTAGGGATTCCTGAGCTGCGTGGCCGTGTAGACCGTGCTGCAGTTCTCGCAGGCGTCGCCGTATTGGTCCTTCGTGCCGCAGTTCGGGCACTCGCCCTTGATGTAGCGGTCGGCGAGAAACATGCCCTTCACCGGGTCGAAGAATTGCTCGACCGGCTTCGTATAGACGAGCCCGGCCTTCTTCAGCCGCCGGTAGATATCCTGCGAGAGCTCCGTATTCTCGGGCGAGTGGGTGGAGTGCCAGTTGTCGAACGAAATGTGAAAGCCGCGGAGGTAGGGCGCGCGGCCCTTCGAGATTTCGTCGATGAACGCCTCCGGCGATTTCCCCGCTCTCTCTGCTGCAAGCATGATGGGCGCGCCGTGCGCGTCGTCGGCGCCGACGAAATGCACTTCGTGGCCTTGCATCCGCTGGAACCGCACCCAGATATCGGCCTGGATGTACTCCATGACGTGGCCGATGTGGAACGGCCCGTTCGCGTAGGGCAAAGCAGTGGTGACGAAAAGCCTGCGGCGCGCCATGGGGGAGCGCGATTTTAGCTTAGACTTCCCCTATGTCCTTGAATGAAAACCAGGTCCAGGACGTCCTGCGCAAGGTCGTCGATCCGAACACAGGCAAAGATCTTCTTAGCACGCGCTCGGCGCGCAACGTCAAGATCAGCGGCGGCGATGTTGCGCTCGATATCGAGCTCGGCTATCCCGGCAAGAGCCAGCACGAGCCGATCCGGCGCGAGGTGCAGGCGGCGCTGCGCGCGGCGGGTGCTGCCGCGGTCAAGGTCAACGTGAGCTCCAGGGTCGTGCCGCACGCCGTGCAGCGCGGCGTGAAGCTCATTCCCGGCATCAAGAACATCATCGCCGTAGCCTCGGGCAAGGGCGGCGTGGGCAAGTCGACGACGGCCGTGAACCTCGCGCTCGCCCTCGCCGCGGAAGGCGCCTCCGTCGGCGTGCTGGACGCCGATATCTACGGGCCGTCGCAGCCGATGATGCTCGGCATCGCCGGCCGGCCCGAATCGAAGGACGGCAAGCACCTCGAGCCGATGGAGGGCCATGGGCTGCAGGCGATCTCGATCGGCTTCCTCATCGACATCGACACGCCGATGGTGTGGCGCGGCCCGATGGTGACCCAGGCGCTCGAGCAGCTGCTGAAGGACACGCGCTGGCGCGAGCTCGACTACCTCGTCGTGGACCTGCCGCCGGGCACCGGCGACATCCAGCTCACCCTAGCGCAGAAAGTGCCGGTGACCGGAGCCATCATCGTCACGACGCCGCAGGACATCGCCCTAATCGATGCGCGCAAGGGGCTCAAGATGTTCGAGAAAGTCGGCATCCCGATCCTCGGCGTGGTCGAGAACATGTCTTTCCACGTCTGCCCCAAGTGCGGGCACGAAAGCCACATCTTTGGCTCGGGGGGCGCGGCGAAGATGTGCCAGGACTATGGCACCGAGCTCCTCGGCCAGCTGCCCCTCGACGAGTCGATCCAGCGGCACGCCGATTCCGGGAAGCCGAGCGTCGTCTCGGAACCGGACGGGAAGATCGCCGAGATCTACCGCAGGATCGCCCGCCGCGCGGCGGTGAAGATCGCCGAATCCCAGCGCGACATGAGCGCCAAATTCCCCAACATCGTGGTGCAGAACACCTAGATGACCATCAAGTCGGACAAGTGGATCCGGCGCATGGCCGCCGAGAAGAAGATGATCGAGCCCTTCGAGCCCGGACAGGTGAAGGAGCTCGCCGGGCGACGGATCGTTTCCTACGGGACCTCGAGCTACGGCTACGACATCCGCTGCTCGACCGAATTCAAGATCTTCACCAACGTCAATTCGACCATCGTCGATCCCAAGGGGTTCGACGAGAAGAACTTCGTCGAGCACCGCGGCGAAGTGTGCGTGATCCCGCCCAACTCCTTTGCGCTCGCCCGCACCGTCGAATACTTCCGCATCCCCCGGAACGTGCTCACCATCTGCCTGGGCAAGTCCACCTACGCGCGCTGCGGCATCATCGTCAACGTCACGCCCCTCGAGCCGGAATGGGAGGGGCACGTGACGCTCGAGTTCTCGAACACGACGCCGCTCCCGGCGCGCATCTACGCCAACGAGGGGGTCGCCCAGGTGATCTTCATCGAGTCGGACGAGGTCTGCGAGACCTCCTACCGCGACCGCGGCGGCAAGTACCAGGGGCAGCGCGGCGTGACGCTCCCCCGGATCTAGTACTTAAAGTACTTTCTCAAACTAGATCTAGCTGCGGTCTTCGGCAGGAGAAAACGCGGCGTAAAAATTGGCCCGCGACGCCGGCAAAGCCCTTGACTGGCGGGGGGTCATCCCTATAATCGGCCGGAACCTTTTTCCAACTTTTCATCGCGAAGGCGAGGAGAAGGAGGTCATCATGAGAAGCATGAGGATCTGCAAGCGCGTGTACGACGTTTCGGTTCGGGACATTCCTGAAGGATAGTTTTCGTCCGGGAGAACTTTGATGGGGGACCGCCCTAGCACCAGCTTCAGCCGCACCAGAACAGCCGCACTCGCCAAGCAGCCGCAGCAGCCAGACCAGCTCTTCGACACGCACCCCGAGGTCAGCCTCGACCTCGAGCTCGTGCGCCAGGCTGCCCGGCAGAAGTACCAGAGACCTTTCCTGATCCTCGACACCGCCATCGTGCGGGCGAAGGCTCGCCGCTTTCGCGCGGCCATGCCGCGCGTGCGGCCCCACTACGCGGTGAAGGCGAACCCGGACCGCAGGGTGCTGAAGGCCCTCATCCAGGAGGGCGTCGGGTTCGAGATCGCCTCCACGACGGAGCTCGACCTGCTCCTCGGACTGGGCGTGCCGGCGGCCGAGATCTTCTTCTCCAACCCGGTCAAGGCCCGCGAGGCGATCGCCTACGCGGCCTCCAAGGGCGTGGAGTGGTTCGTGCTCGACAGCGCGGACGAGCTGCGCAAGATCCACGAGGTCAAGCCCGACGCCAAGCTCTACCTCCGGGTCGCCGCGCCTAATATCGGCAGCGACTGGCCGCTCTCGGGCAAGTTCGGCGCCGGCGCGGCGGAAGCGCGCGAGATCGTCCAGCTCGCCGCGAAGCTCGGCGCCGACCTGGCCGGCGTGACCTTCCACGTCGGCTCCCAGTGCCGCAACCCGGAAAACTGGCGCGTCGGCCTGGAAAAGGCGCGGGCGCTCTTCGAGACCATGGCGAAGGCGGGGCTCAAGCCCCGGCTCGTCAACATCGGCGGGGGCTTCCCCGTGCGCCACGTCAAGCCCATTCCCTCGATCGAGGTGATCGGGGACACGGTGAACGAGGCGCTCAAGGCCTTCCCGCCGGAAGTCCAGGTGATGGCCGAGCCCGGGCGGTATCTCGTTTCGGACGCGGGCTACTTCGTGTGCCGCGTGCTCGGCACGGCATCCCGGGGCGGCAAGCGCTGGATGCACTGGGACGCCGGCATGTTCGGCGGCGTCATCGAGACGACGGAAGGCCTCAAATACAAGATCCGGACCGACCGCTCCGGCCCCGATGTCGCCTGGACCGTGGGCGGACCGACTTGCGATTCGGTCGACGTCGTGCTGCGCGACGAGCCCCTCCCGTCGGACCTGCAGGAAGGCGATTTCATCTACATCCGAAATGCCGGCGCCTACACCACCGCCTACGCGAGCCAGTTCAATGGCTTTCCGCTCCCGGAAGTGAGGGTCTTCGAGTCGAAGGGCGGGGCCGCGGAAGCGGACTAGGAGCTCAGACCGGCTGGTACAGCACGAAGTCGAAGCGCATGCCGTCTGCCGCGGTGTGCGGTTCGCGCTGCACCTCGCGCCATTTCGACCGGTCGTAGTCCGGAAAGCGCACGTCGCCTCCGTAGGCGCGCTGGATCTCGGTCAGGACGAGGCCCGCGGCGATTGGCAGGGCTTCCTTGAATAGCGCCTCGCCACCGATAACGAACGCCACGGGCTCGCCTGCGCAGAGCGCGATTGCCGCATCGAGAGAACCTGCCACCGCCGCGCCCGCTGCTTCGTAGCCGGCGGTACGGGTCACGACGATGTTCTCGCGCCCGGGCAATGGGCGCCCGCCCAGCGATTCCCAGGTCTTGCGGCCCATGATGATCGGGTGCCCGAGGGTGAGCGCCTTGAAATGCTTGAGGTCCTCGGGAAGGCGCCAGGGAAGCTGTCCGTTCGCGCCGATGACGCCGTTCGAGGCGACCGCCGCCACGAGATAGATGCGCGTTGCGCCTGAGACTATGCTCGCCCCCGACTGTGACATTCGTCCTCGCGATTCCCGGGTTTTCCGTTGAATTATAAGAAGATGGGCGCAATCAGGGGGTTGCTTCCCTATCCGCGGTCTTTCCTCGGGCTGCTCCTTTGCTGCTTCACGTTCGTGGCGTTGCCGCTCGTGGCCGCGCTCGCGTATTCCGCGTGGAGTACCGAGCGGCTCGCCGAGCAGAGCCGCAACGCCGTGTTCAGCGCTTCGCAGGCCGCGCGCGCAAGCCGCTCGCTCGTGAACCGGATCGCCTCGATCGACCGTCTCGCGCAGCAGCTGGCGGTGCTGCAGGACCCGTCGGTGCTCGCCGACTACGAGCGCGTGCACAAGACCTTCCGTACCGTTGCGGACGAGCTGAGTCTCCTGCCGCTCGAAGGGGCGCAGCTTTCCGCGCTCGCGAGGACGGTGGAGCAGGAGCGCGCGCTGCACGAGCTCATCACGGCGGAGCCGCGTCGCCGGCTCGCCGTCCCCGAGGTCGCCGCGATGACGGGGGAAATCTCGGACAACGCGTACGAGGTGCTCGCGATCAGCTATCTCGTGGCCGACCGCGAGGTCGCGAGGCTGCGAGCCGACGCCGAGGCGGTGCAGTTGCGGCTTGGCCTGCTCATCGTGCTCAGCACCGCGCTGGCGCTCGGAATTGCCCTCGCCCTCACGCGCTACATTGCCCGCCCGATCAGCGGCCTGGACGCCGCGATCCGCCAGCTCGGGAGCGCGGACCTCTCGCGACCGATCACCGTGCGCGGGCCGGAGGATTTGAGGACCCTTGGCGAACGGCTGGACTGGCTGCGCACCCGCCTTTCGGCGGTGGAGCTGGAGAAGAACCGTTTCCTGAGGCACCTGTCGCACGAGCTGAAGACGCCGCTTACGGCGCTGCGCGAGGGCGCGGAGCTTCTCAACGATGAGGTGGCCGGTCCTCTCGCTCCGCCGCAGCGCCAGGTCGTGTCGATCATGCGTCAGAACAGCGTGAAGCTGCAGCGGCTGATCGAGGACCTGCTCGACTACCAGCGCGCCGTGCATGCGGCCTCATCGCTTTCTCCACGCCCGGTGCGGCTGGATTCGCTCGTCGCCGAGGCCGCGGGGGCCCACCAGCTCGCCATGCAGGCGAAGGGGCAGCGCCTGGTGCTCGAGCTCGAGAAGCTTTCCGTCGAGGCGGATCCGGAGAAGCTGCGCTCGATCGTCGACAACCTGGTCGGCAATGCGGTGAAGTTCACTCCGGCCGGCGGCACGGTCGCCGTGAGCGCGCAGGCGCGCGAGGGGCTGGCGGTCATCGACGTGATCGACTCCGGTCCTGGCGTTCCGCAGGACGAGCGCGACGCCATCTTCAATTCCTTCTTCCGCGGGCGTGCCAAGGCGAGCGGGCGCGTGGAAGGAACGGGCCTGGGCCTCGCGATCGCCCGCGAGTTCACCGAGGCGCACGGCGGGCGGATCAAGGTGGTGCCGGGCACCCAGGGCGCCCACTTCCAGGTCACTCTCCCCCGCAAGGCGGCACGCCGGATCGCGGAGGCGGCATGAGGGGCATCGTCGCGATTCTCTGCGCGCTGCTGGCCGCGGGCTGCTCGGAAATCCTCCAGCGCGGGACCGCCTCGGTGGACGAGATGCTCGGGCAGGTCGTGTCCGTCGCACGCGCCCCAGCGGCCGAGCAGAAGAGCGCGCTCGCTCGCGCGCAGGCCCTCTTCGACAGGGATCGATCGCCGATCAACCAGCTCAGGCTCGCAGCCCTGCTCGCTACGCTCGCGCCGCCGTTGCGCGACGATGCCCGCGCGGCCGACCTGCTCGAGCCCCTGTCGGACGCGTCCTCGCCCGGCATCGGGCGCTTCGCCGCCTTCCTGGCCGCGCAGGTGTCGGAACGCCAGCGCATCCTCCGCGAAATGGAGCGCGCCGTGGC
>JAFAGU010000344.1 GCA_019237595.1 Betaproteobacteria bacterium
CATGGTGATGTCGAGCGTCGCGCCTTCGCCCGTGCGCTCGCGGCGCAAGAGCGCCGCGAGGATGGACGAGAAGGCATACATGCCGGCCGCGATGTCGGCCGCCGGAATGCCGGCCTTGGAGGGCGCATCCGGCGTTCCGGTGACCGAGAGGAGCCCCGCCTCGCACTGGACGAGCAGGTCGTACGCCTTCTTGCTCGCGTAAGGGCCCGCAGGTCCGTACCCGGAAACGCCGCACCAGATGAGGCGGGGATGCCTGCTTCGCAGTGATGGACCCAGGCCCAGCCGGTCGGCGGCGCCGGGGGCGAGGTTCTGGAGGAACACGTCTGCCCTGGCAACGAGCCGCGCCAGCACTTCGGCCGCTTCCGGCCGCTTCACGTCGAGCGCGAGGCTTTCCTTCGAGCGGTTGACCCAGACGAAATGCGAGGAGAGCCCCTTGACCGTGCGGTCGTAGCCCCGCGAGGCGTCGCCTTCTCCCGGCCGCTCGATCTTGATTACCCGCGCGCCAAGGTCCGCGAGTTGGCGCGTCGCGAGCGGGCCCGCGATGACCTGCTCGAGCGCAACGACCGTGATGCCCTCGAGCGGCCTCACGTGAACGTCAGCGTCGCCGGAGCGAGCGCGAGGCCGTTGATCTGCGTGCTCCAGGTTTCGCCGGGCGCGACGGGATGTGCGTCGGTGAGCGTCCCCGTGGTGACGAGCTCGCCCGCCTGCAGGGACGGCGCGGCCGCCTGCTTGCGGAGCACTTCGACGAGGTAGCCGAGGGCAAGCAGCGGGCTCCCGAGGACGTTCGCCCCGACGCCCCGATCCATTTCCTTCCCGGCTTTCCTGAGGACGATCTCGATCCCCGGCAAATCTTTTTCTAGGTTCTTGAAGCGGCCGACCGGGAAACGCTCGCCCACGAAGAGCCGCCCATGAAGCCCGTTGTCGGCGCAACAGTCCGCGAGCTTGACCTTCCAGTCGGGATGGTGGCATTGGACGATTTCCACGGAGTGCGCGACCCACTCGATCGCCTCGAGCAGGTCCGGCAGGGCGGCGCTTCGCGGTGTCGATTTCAGCCCGAAGCAGACCTCCGGCTCGATTCGCGGCTGAACGAGGCCGGCGAGCGGGAACGCCGAGGCGCGGGTCTCGAGCGTGCGGTCGTAGACCGTTCCCCAGATTGGCTCGTAGACCCCGTAGCGCGGCCAAATGGTGCGATTGGTAAAGCCGATCTTGCGCCCGATGGGAACCCATCCCGCCGAGACGCGGCGGCGGTGCAGCGCGCGCGCCGCCTCGTACGCCTCCTCCGTGCCCAGTCCCGGCTCGCGATCCGTGAACGGCGGCACCACCCGAGCGTTTTCCTGGATGTCGAAGAGCTCGTCCGCCCGCATGCGCGCGATTGTAGTATTAGGGCCGTGGATGCTTCCCTGGGCTGGGCGATCCTGGGGCTCGCTCTGGTAATCGCGGAGCTGCTCACCGGAACGTTCTACCTTCTCATGCTCGGCGTGGCCGGCTTCGGCGCCGCTGCGGCCGCCTGGATGGACCTCGGCTTCGAGGCGCAGATCATCGTGTTCGCAATCGTCGCTGCGGCCGGATGCTACGGCGTGCACGCCTATCGAGCCAAGGACGCGGGACGCCGGATGCCTTCGATCGACGCCGGCAAGCCGGCCACGTTCGAGACCTGGATCGACGAGGCCGCGCGCCTTGCGCGCGTGCGCTACCGCGGCGCGCCCTGGGAAGCACGCATCGAGGGAACCGAAGCGCCGCAGCCCGGGGCGCTCGTCTACGTCGTCGACACCGATGGCAACACGCTCAAGGTCGCCACAAGGCCGCCCGCCTGAGCCGCTCGAGCTGTTGTCGCAAGCGGCCAGCACGCTGGCTCCGAAAGGGGGGATTTCCATGTTCGGCAAGCTGATCATCGTCGCGGTTCTCACCGTTGCTTCCTACCTGATGCCGGCGACGCGCCCGCTCGCGCCCTGGATCCTCTTCCTTGGCGTGGTGATCGCCTTCGTCATCGAGGGCGTTCGCATCGTGCCGCAGCAGCACGCCTACGTCGTCGAGCGCCTGGGGCGCTTCCACGAGGTGCTCGAGCCGGGCTTGAACCTCATCATCCCGTTCCTCGACCGCATCGCCTACACGCACTCGCTCAAGGAAGTCCCGCTCGACGTGCCGGAGCAGGTCTGCATCACCAAGGACAATACGCAGCTCGCGGTGGACGGCATCCTCTACTATCAGGTCACCGACCCGCGCCTCGCCTCCTACGGCTCGGCCAACTACATCGCCGCCATCAGCCAGCTCGCCCAGACCACCCTGCGCAGCGTGATCGGGAAGATGGAGCTCGACAAGACCTTCGAATCGCGCGAGGACATCAACCGGCACATCGTCGCCGAGCTCGACGAGGCCGGCCGCAACTGGGGCATCAAGGTCCTGCGCTACGAGATCAAGAGCCTCACGCCGCCGGAGACGATCCTGCGCGCCATGCAGGCGCAGATCACCGCCGAGCGCGAAAAGCGGGCGCTCATCGCGAAGTCCGAGGGCCAGCGGCAGCAGGAAATCAACCTCGCCGACGGCGAGAAGCAGGCCGCGGTGCTGAAATCGGAGGGCGACAAGCAGGCCGCCATCAACAAGGCGCAGGGCGAAGCCACCGCGATCCGCGTCATCGCGGAAGCGACGGCCGCCGGCGTGCGCGCCGTCGCCGAAGCCGTGGGCGAGAAGGGCGGCCTGGAGGCCGCGAACCTCAAGGTGGCGCAGCAGTACGTCGAGGCCTTTGCACAGCTTGCCAAGACGTCGAATACCCTGATTATTCCGGGCAATACCGCCGACGTCGGGGGCTTCGTCGCCACGGCCATGACGGTGCTCGACCGGGCTCGTGGCGCACAGGCTGCAAAGCCGGCCTAGTCCTCCCGGACTAGGGGGCGCAATAGAAAAAACGACGGGAAAGTCGGAAGATACCTACACGCGAGTAGCCAACACACTGTTACCAGCCCCACGCCAGGAGCGGCTCTCCGGGACAGCAGGGCCAAACAACGTGTAGCAACCGCGGGCGAGTAGCCAGCACGCTGTTATCAGCCCCGCGCCGGAAGCCCCGGACAGCAGGGCCAAACAAAGTGCAGCGACTGCCGATCACCGCTTGAGAGGCAACCACGGAGGGCACGGCTACCGGTCGTGCCCTCTTTCATTTCCAACTCTCGGATCGAATCTTACGAGTCCCGGGCGGCGGCGGCTATCGCCGGCGAACGCTCGGGCTTGTCGCGATTCGCAGGTTCATATTCTCGCCGGGCGGCGACGTCGGGAACCGACGTCGGGACGCGCGCCAACAATTCCTCCCGGCGCGCGCCAAGAATTTCCGCTAGACGACGCGGGTCCTCACCGGCTTGCCCGCGAAGTGCAGCCGCAGGTTCTCGATCTGCAGGTCGCCCATCGCCTTGCGCGTCTCGATCGTGGCGCTCCCTACGTGCGGGAAGAGTACCGTGTTGTCGAGCTCGAAGAACGCCTCCGGCACCCGCGGCTCGTCGGCGAAGACGTCGAGGCCCGCGCCTGCGATGCGCTTTTCCTGCAGGTACTTCAGGAGCACCGGCTCGTCGACGACGGACCCGCGCGCGATGTTGCAGAGGTAGCCCTCCGGGCCCAGCGCGTCCAGGACCTTGGCGTCCACGAGGTTCTTCGTTTCCGCGCCGCCTGGCGTGACGATCATGACCACGTCGCTGTTCCTGGCCAGTGCGACCGGATCCGGATCGTAGGGGAAAGGCGAGTCCTTCCTGCGCCGGTTGTGGTAGCGGATGTTCATGCCGCAGGCCTGGGCGCGCTTCGCGATCGCCTCGCCGATGCGCCCGAGCCCGAGGATGCCGAGCGTCTTGCCGCCGAGTGAAGTGGTGAGCGGGTACGGGCCCTTGGTGGCCCAGGCGCCCGTGCGCAGATAGGCGTCCGACTGGGGCAGTTTCCTCAAGGTCGAAAGAATCAAGCCCAAGGCCGTATCGGCGACGCACTCGTTCAGCACGTCAGGGGTATTGGTGACGACGACGCCGCGCTTCTTCGCCGCATCGAGGTCGATCTGGTCGACGCCCACGCCGAAGTTGGAGACGATCTCCAGCTTCGGCAGCGCGTCCATCAGCTTGCCGTCCACGGGATAGTGGCCGAAGGAGGCCACTGCCCGCACGCGCTCGCCGACGCCGCGCAGGAAGGCGGGCTTGTCGGCGGCCTCGTAGAGCTTGTGGACGGTGTATTCCGTCTCGAGGGTGGCCTGGGTCCCGGCGTGGCCCTTCCCCGTGAAAATGATTTCCGGTTTCATTTCGGTCTGAACCTCTCCAAGAGGGCCTCGGCGCCGCGCGCGAGGATCCCGATGTCGTTGCCCACTGCCACGAAAAGCGCGCCGACACCGAACTGGCGCTTGGCGTGCTCCTCCGCCGGCGTGAGGATGCCGGGCGCCTTGCCGCACTTGCGGATGCGGCGGATCGCCTCATCGATGAGGGGCATGACCTTGGGATTCGCGATCTCGCCCATGTAGCCGAGCGAGGCATGCAGGTCCGCCGGGCCGATGAAGACGCCGTCGATTCCCTCCACCGCCGCGATCGACTCCAGGTTGTCGAGGCCCTGCTGGTTCTCGATCTGGACGAGCACGCAGATTTCCTCGTGCGCGCGCCGCGCGTAGTCCTTGATCCTGCCGAAGCGCGTGGCGCGCGTGGAGCCGGCGACGCCACGCACGCCATGCGGCGGATAGCGCGTGTAGGACACCGCCGCCTTCGCCTCCTCCGCGGTCGAAACGTAGGGAATGAGGATCGATTGCGCGCCGATGTCGAGCACGCGCTTGATCGTCACCATGTCGTTCCAGGGGACGCGCACCACCGCATGGGTCGGATACGGCGCGGTCGCCTGCAGCTGCGTCAGCAGGTTTTCCAGCTCATTCGGCGAATGCTCGGTGTCGAGCAGGATCCAATCGTAGCCGGCGCCGGCGATCACCTCCACCGAGTAGTTGGACGAGAGCGTCGACCACAGGCCGATCTGCGGCCGGGCGGCCTTGAGCGCCCGCTTGAACGAATTGGCTGGAAGTTCCATGGGGTTCTATTCCTTGACGGCGCCGGTCATCCCCGAAACGTAGTATTCGACGAAAAAGGAGTAGAGCACGGCCACCGGGAGCGATCCCATCAAGGCGCCGGCCATGAGGGCGCCCCAATGGTACACGTCCCCTTCGACGAGCTCGGTCACCACGCCGACCGGGACCGTCTTGTTCTCGGAGGAGGAGATGAACGTGAGCGCGTAGATGAACTCGTTCCAGGAAAGCGTGAACGCGAAGATGCCGGCGGAGATGAGGCCGGGGACGGCGAGCGGAAGCATGATCTTCACGAGAATCTGCCAGCGCGTCGCGCCATCGATGAGCGCACACTCCTCGAGCTCGTACGGGATGGTGCGGAAGTAGCCCATCAGGAGCCAGGTGCAGAAGGGCACGAGGAAGGTCGGGTAGGTGAGGATGAGCGCCCACACCGAGTCAAAGAGGCCGAGCTTGAAGACGATGAGCGCAAGGGGAATGAAGAGGATGGACGGCGGCACCAGGTAGGCGAAGAAGATCGACAGGCCCACCTGCCGCGAGCCTCGGAACCTCAGCCGTTCGATCGCGTAGGCCGCGAGCACGGAGGCGAAGAGCGAGAGGAAGGTCGCCACGACCGAGATGAGGATCGTGTTCCAGAGCCACTGCGGGTACTCGGTGTGGAAAAGCAGCTTCTCGAAGTGCGCAAGCGTGGGGTGCACGATCCAGAACGGGTTCGCCGCCTTGGAGACGAGCTCCTCGTTCGACTTGAACGAGGTCATGACCATCCAGTAGAACGGGAAAAGCAGCACGAACAGGAAGACGAGCAGGGGGATATAGAGCGTGACCCATCGGCGCGGCACCGATTGCAGGTACTCCATCCCCTGGGTGTCGGGCTTCTCGACGCTCATTTGTCGCTGCCGCCCTGCTGCCAGGCCCTTCTTTGCAGCCCGAAATAGGAAAAGAGGATCGCCGCGAGGAGGAACGGGATCATGAGGGTGGCGAGCGCCGCGCCTTCACCGAGCGCGCCACCCGGAATCCCGCGCTGGAAGGAAAGTGTCGCCATGAGGTGCGTGGCGTTGAGCGGCCCGCCCCGCGTCAGCACGTAGATCAGCTGGAAGTCCGTGAACGTGAAGAGGACGCTGAAGGTCATCACCACGGCGATGATCGGGGTGAGCATGGGCAGCGTGACATGCCAGAACTGCTGCCAGGGCGTCGCGCCGTCGATCGAGGACGCCTCGTAGAGCGAAGGTGGAATCGTCTGCAGGCCCGCGAGCAGCGAGATCGCCACGAACGGCACGCCGCGCCACACGTTCGCGGCGATCGTCGCGAGCCGCGCGTTCCATGGATCGCCGAGGAAATCGATGTACTCGTGGATGACGCCCATTTTCGTGAGCGCCCAGCTCGCCACCGAGAACTGCGAGTCGTAGATCCACCAGAAAGCGATGGCGGAAAGCGCGGTCGGGACGATGAACGGCAGCAGCACGATCGCCCGCAGGAAGGACTTGAACGGCAGGCTCCGGTTGAGGAGCCGCGCGAGCCAGAGCCCGAGCGTGAACTTGAGCACGCTCGCGACCACCGTGTAGAAGAGCGTGTTGAAGAGCGAGAGCCTTGCCACGCTGTCGCCGGC
>JAFAGU010000331.1 GCA_019237595.1 Betaproteobacteria bacterium
CTCGTCGGTGGCGCGCTGCTTATCTGGGGCTTCGGTGGTGTGCTGCTCAGCTATTTCCGCGACAAGCGGGGGGATAGTCCGCTCTAACAAGCAGCTCCGCCGACGCGCGCTCGAAGGCTCAGATGCCTTCGCAGTGCTGATGCTCGGGTAGCAGATTCTTGCAGGGGCTCGTCCGTCGACAATCGGGTAACAAAGGGCGCTGGTCGCGGTTGCGAGACCGGCGTAGGCTTCCCTCGTTGCGGGGGAACAACAACGCGCCATGAGTAAACTATCGGCTCGCGCGAACACAGAGGTTCAGCTTCAGCGGAGCGAAGCGCGCTTTCGCGCGCTCACGGAGCTCTCCTCTGACTGGTATTGGGAGCAGGACGAGCAGTTCAGGTTCACGAGCTTCGCCGGGCCGCGGGCGGATGCCAACGCAGCTGGCGGCGACCCTTCGATCTATATAGGCAAGGCTCGTTGGGAAATACCCGATCTCACTCCGCTAGAGAGTGATTGGGAACAGCACCGTCGGCAGCTTGAACGCCACGAGTCGTTCCGCGACATGGTGTTCCAGCGAAGAATGCGTGACGGCAGCATCCGTTTTATGGCGATCAGCGGAGAGCCAATCTTTGGCGCTGATGGCCGTTTCGCTGGATATTGCGGAGTCGGGCGTGACATTACGCAGCAGCGACGTGCCGAGGACGATCTGCGTCGATTCAGGCTCGCGATGGACAGCTCGGCCGACATGATCGGGCTGGTTGACCGGGCGAGTATGCGCTTCGTTGACGTCAACAGCACCATGTGCAGGCTTCTGGGCTACAGCCGCGAAGAGCTTCTGACAATGCCGCTCGATCAGTTGCTTCCGCAAAGCATCTCCGAGCTGGAAGCAGCCTACGACAAGCAGATTGCCAATCCTACGGTGCCCGGGGGTCTGAACAGTCACTACCTGTGCAAGGACGGCTCACGATTGCCGTTTGAATCAAAGCGTCAGGTCATGCGCGTAGGCGAGCGCTGGGTGATCTCCGTCGTCTCGCGCGATATCCGCGAGCGCATCAAAGCGGAGGAGGAGCTACGCTCTACAGTGTCGCTTCTCACTGCGACGCTTGAGTCCACGGCCGACGGTATCTTGGTCGTGGCCGCCGACAAGCGCATCTCGCGCTTCAACCAGCGCTTCGTCGATATGTGGCGGATCCCGCAGAATGTCATCGAAGCGCGGGACGACACGCTCGCCATTTCGTTCGTTCTCGATCAGGTCACGGACCCTCAAGGCTTCATTGCGAAGATCGAGGAGCTTTACTCGCGCCCACTCGATGAAAGCTTTGATACGATCGAGTTCAAGGACGGCCGCACCTTTGAGCGCTACTCCCGGCCACAACTCGTAGCGGGGGTCCCTTCGGGGCGCGTGTGGAGCTTTAGGGATGTTACGGAGCGACGGCGCGCGGAAGAGCGCATACACATCCTCGCCTTCCAGGACGCGCTCACCGAGCTACCGAACCGCGTGCTCTTCCGTGACCGGATGGAGCAGGCAATGGCCCATGCCGATCGCGCGGGGAACAAGGCAGCGGTCCTGTTCCTTGATCTGGACAACTTCAAGTCCATCAACGATTCCCTGGGCCACGTCGCCGGGGATGCCCTTTTGAAGATGGCGGCCGAACGCATCCGAAGCTCAATTCGGGAAACCGACACGCTTAGCCGCCAGGGTGGGGACGAATTTCTCATCATGCTCACCGAAGTTCCGATGGCCGATGCGGTGACGCCAGTCGTCGAAAAGCTTGTCTCCCAGTTTCAGTCGCCCTTCGAGATCGAGGGACGTGAGCTCACCACGACGGTCTCAATTGGCATCGCCCTCTATCCAGACGACGGCGAAGATTTCGATACCTTGCTTAAGAAGGCCGACACGGCCATGTATCGGGCTAAGGATGAAGGCAGAAATGCCTATCGGTTCTTCGATGCGCATATGAATGTCGAGGCGGTCGAATACCTGAACCTTCGGAACGGCCTGCAATCAGCGGTCAGGCGGGGGGAGTTCGTACTCTTCTTTCAACCGCAGATCGATTTGTCGAGAGGCAAGATGGTCGGCGCCGAGGCCCTGCTGCGCTGGAATCATCCGCAGGAGGGAATCGTTCTCCCGGAGCGATTCATCACCATCGCCGAGGAGAGTGGACTCATCGTTCCAATCGGGGAATGGGTGCTTCTCGAGGCTTGCAGGCAAGCAGCCCGATGGCGCCGGTCAGGGCACGCGAATCTATCGGTTGGAGTGAATCTTTCCGCTGTCCAATTCCGGAGAGGCGGGCTGGAAAAGGCCGTTCGCGCCGCACTCGACGACTCCGGCATCGACCCGGCGATGCTCGAGCTTGAGATCACGGAATCCATGCTGATCGAGGGCACGCAAGATAATCTCGAAACAGTGAAGCGCCTGAAGCATCTGGGCGTCAAGCTATCGATCGATGACTTTGGCAGCGGCTACTCGAGTCTCTCCTACCTGCGTCGTTTCGAGGTCGACAAGCTGAAGATCGACCAGTCGTTCATCCGGGACATCGGAAGCGACCCTGACGATGCCGCGATTGTCCGTTCCATCGTGCAAATGGCACACAGCCTGGAATTGCGCACTGTTGCAGAAGGCGTCGATGCCGCATCGCTCGTGCATCGATTGCGGGAGTGCGGGTGCGATGAGGCGCAAGGCTACTATTTCGGAGAGCCGGTTCCTGCGGCCCGGTTGTTCGCTGCTTGCTAGTGACGGTAACAAGGCACTGCCAATGTCCGCTTCTCGCCAAAGAACGATTTCGAGGCGTCCATGCACCTCCAGCGCGAGCAACCGCCGTACCGGAAGAGGCAGACAAAATGTGACAACGCGGAACCGCTCGCAACAATAGAGTAGACTGTGGTGGAACTGCGGGAAGGGGCCCGCGGCGAGAAGGTCGGGGAGGGGTGCATGTCGCGCGATAAGGAACGCAAGCTCCGCAAGAAGCTGGAAAAGACCGTGCGCAAATTGCGCAAACTTCTGGGCGCGAAGGAAAGCGAGTCCCGCAAAGAGCGCAAGCTTCGCAAGAAGCTCGAGAAGCGGCAGCTCAGGCTCGAGAAAAAGCTGCGAAAAGCCACGAAACCGGCGCCGAAAAAGCCGGGAGCTAAGAAGGCGGCGCGAAGGGCCTCCAGCTCGAGGAACCGAGTGCCGGCGCGCGAGGCAGCGAAGCGGACACCGCCGCGTAGGGTTGCTGCGCGTGCACCGCACAAGGCGATCGCCCCAGTTGTCGCAACCGTGCCTGGACCATTGGCGCAGCCGTCCGCCCCGGCTGGGGACATTGCCGGCACGCCGCTCTCACAGTAAGTAGGGCGCCGCGCACGAGGTTGTGCCGGACGGGTCCATGGACAGCCCGGTAAAGAACGCCTACTACGACACGGCTGTGGGGAACGTGGGGGTCATACGGCCATCGGACGAGCAAACACTCGAAGCCTTCAAATCGACTGTTGACGCCGCAGAGGCCTGGGAAGCAAGAGGCCTGATTCAAATCATTGCATGCCATCGAAAGCGTCAGCACGGTCACGCTTGTGTTGATCTGATCCAATTTCGGCGCCTGAAGTAGTAGTAGTCGCCAAACGTCGCATACTTCCCGGATCCTATTGCCTACCATTTGCCCCGCGAAGACGGATCCTCGAGCGTCCGCTTATGGCCGAAACCGGACACAATGAATGCTAACGACCCACGTTAGGTTGCTCGAGCCTGCGAGGCGCTTACATGATCAACCTTGAAGGTGTAGTTGCCACCAAATGGCAAGATGTGCCCGCCCAAGACATCTTTCCTGGCATTCGACGACGGATCCTTTGGCGGGGCGCAAATGGCGCCAAGGCGCAGATTCTTGAAATAGACGCGGGCGCGAAGTTTTCTCGATTGGACGTCCACGCTCCCGGACCGGAGGAGGTGTATGTCGTCTCCGGGATTTTCAATGACGGCGTCCATAACTACCCCGCCGGTTCCTTCATACACAACCCTGCAGGTTCCGCGCATGTGCCTCAATCAAAGGAAGGCTGCGTGCTATTCGTTTTTTTCCCCGAGGGCTGAAAAGCGACCGAGCTAGTCCGCTATTGGCCGATACCGGACAGAATGACTGTCGAGACCCGCACGGGAATGTGCTGAAAGGGTGAAGAAGTGAAACTTGGGCCACAGGCACAGGCTTTCATCGCGGGACTACTCGGGATCGCTTTGCCCTTGCTGGCGAGCCCCGCCAACCGGTGTATCACGCCCTCAGGCAAGGTTCTTTATACCGATACCTCGTGCGAGTCGATGGGCGCGAGACTCGATCGCGCCGTAACGAAGGAGGTGTCGGTGATCGAATCACCGCCTGCTTCAAGCGCGCTTCCCACGGGGTCCAAGAAAGCCACCGAGCGCCCCCCAGCAAAGCGCCCGTTTCAGAAATCGTCCGCGTCGCCCACCTTCGCCGTCTGCTATGACGCCCGCGAGCAGCGCGCCGAGGTGACCAAGGACGACGTTGAGAGCGCCATCCGGAACGCTGTGGCTTTATGGAACGCCGGCTGCAACGTTAACTACGAGTTTCTCGGCACCTGCGCCACCGAGATTGGGCGCAGCGACCGCGCCATCGACTACAGAGTCTGGTGGGCGTCCTGGGATGAAAGCATGAAAATGGAGGACGGCAGCCGCAATGCCGCGGATCACGCGATCGCCGCGGCAAGTCCCCGAGTCGGCGTCGCCCTGAATCGCACCATCGACGCTTCCAAGTTTCTTCGCCAGTACCGGCGCTCGATCGTCCATGAGTTCGGGCATGTAGTGGGCGTCGGTCATTCTTCGAACCCGCGCGACGTCATGTATCAGGGCGGCAGGAACGCCACACCCACCGATGACGACTTGCGCGCGTGCAACGCTGCCGTCGAAGCCCGCTACGGAGTGAAAAGCGCGGCCAACTAGCCGTTGCCTCGCGGACCGCATGCGCCGCTATGGACCGCGTCCGCGTGGACCGCGCTATAGTCCGCCATCGACCCATAGCTGACATTCAGTCTGGCTCGGGATCGAACGGCGCAAGCGGTGAAGCTCAACATCCTCTCGGATCTGCACCTCAGCAAGGGCGAGCTATCACTGCCCGGAGAGGGCGCTGACCTCGTCATTCTCGCAGGGGATGTTGCACGCCCCGAGCGAGCCATCGCGTGGGCTTCGCGCATCGCGCGGCCAGTGCTCTACATTGCCGGCAATCACGAGTTCTACGGCGGCACGATCGAGGATACGCCCGGCGAATTGAAGCGGCTCGCCGCGGGAACGAACGTGCGCGTGCTCGATCGCGACGCGGTGGTGATCGACGGCGTGCGCTTCCTCGGCGCCACGCTGTGGACGGACTTCCTGGTGGCTGGCGATGGCGAGGCACGCGCGACGGCGATGCGCGAGGCGCAGCGCCTGATGCGCGATTTCAGCGTGGTGCGCACGGGCGACGTGCCCTTCACGCCCGAAGCCTCGACCGCGCTCTTCGCCAAGGATGCGGCGTGGCTCCAAACGCAGCTCGCCGAGCCGCATTGGGGCCCGACGGTGGTGATCACGCACCACGCGCCCTCCGCGCGCAGCATCCACCCGCGCTTCGCCGGCTCACCGCTCAACGCCTGCTTCGTCTCCAGCGCCGAGCGGCTGCTGGATGGCCGCCGTGCGCAGCTGTGGATCCACGGCCACACGCACGATAGTTTCGATTACGAGGTAAACGGCACCCGCGTGCTTTGCAATCCGCGCGGCTACGCGAAAGACGGCGTGAACGAGAACGCGCTTTTCAATATCGGCCTGACCGTCGCGATCGGCTAGCGATAGCCCCAATCGAACGTCCTCCGTGGCCGAAAAGGGACACAATGACCCCTAACGATCCAAAGCGGACCGTCCCTTGAATGTCGAACTGAAGCAGCGAAGGAGTAAAGATGGCGTCCGAACATGTTGATGTCGATTCGATGGAATGGACTTCTGCAGTTCCGTTTTATGGCCCTGCTGCGGTGCATGAGGGGAAGCACGTAGTGCAACTCAAAATTCTCAGTGATCATCGCAATCAAGGCGGCGGTATCGCTTGGCTTGTCAAATTTTCACCACCGCCGGGCAAGCTCTTAAAAATCGTCGCGACCGCGCTATCGGACGAGCACGTGTTCCGCCTAGAGGGCGGCCGAGCCACTAAAAGTGGGAAACCCGCGCAGAAGACTGGCGGCTACAGCCTCAACCCGAAGGGACAACCGCACAGCGCGATGATTGCGGAGGAATCGGTGTCTTTTATTGTCTACGCCGGCGAGCCCGATCAAATTAACGCGCTGGAAATCGTACCGATAAGCCCGGCTCGGTGATCCGGGAATGTCCGCTCTTGGCCGAAACCAGATGTAATGACAGCGAACGAACCGGAGCGGACGTTCGGACGGTTCACGAAGCGTCGCGAGCGTTCGGGGCCGGTATTTCGTTGCTCTCATCGAGCATTCGCAGCGCTAGCTCCCAGGATTCCGCGCACACCAATTTCGCCGTTCG